>NZ_JAVRCI010000010.1:0-126429 GCF_034530835.1 Nostoc sp. DedQUE12b
ACGATGAAGCTAAAAGGTTCAACGATGGAGCTAAAAGGTTCAAAGTTCAACCTTACAAGCTCAAGTTTCATGCTTATCTCTCACTTTCCCCTTGTCTGCAACAAAATGCTTATTACCCTACTTTTCGTCGCTCTACTAGCTTTCTACGTCGCCTGGAATCTCGGAGCAAACGATGTCGCTAATGCAATGGGAACCTCTGTAGGTTCCAAAGCTGTCACCCTCAAACAGGCACTAATAATTGCTGGGGTATTAGAGTTTACTGGTGCTGTATTGTTTGGACATGAGGTAACGGAAACTCTAGCAACGAAAATTGCTAATCCCGCTTTATTCGCAGCTACACCCCAAATATTCGTAACTGGAATGGTAACGGTGCTAATATCCTGTGGTGTGTGGTTGCAAATTGCCACATCACGCGGCTTACCTGTATCGTCTTCTCATGCGGTTGTTGGTGCGATCGCTGGATTTAGTTGGGTAGCTTTGGGAGTAAATGCAATTGATTGGTCATCAATTGGCTTGATTACCATTGGCTGGATTTTAACGCCGTTAATTAGTGGTGCGATCGCTGCTTTATTTTACAGTCAAATCAAGCACTGGATTTTAGATCAACCCAATCAAGTAGTCCAGTTACAAGAATGGATTCCCTGGTTGAGTACTCTCCTGCTAGGTGTCTTCGGCGTGATTGTCTTACCATCGCTGACTGAACCGCTAACCAATTTTGTAATTGAGCAAGTTGGTTTTACAATCCCTGCTTACGACATCCCCCTGTTAACAGGTGCAGTAGCAGCAGTTGGACTCACAATCATTAGCTGGCGACAATTGGGAGATAAGGGAGACAAGGGAGAAATACTCTCCAATCCCGTAGAAAGATTATTTGGTCGATTTCAACTACTAAGTGCTTGCTTTGTCGCCTTTGCTCACGGTTCTAATGATGTGGGAAATGCGATCGCTCCTTTAGCTGCGATCGTTTACATCAATCGCACTGGTAGCGTACCTACTGATGGTATAACTATCCCGCTTTGGATTTTAATTCTTGGTGGTGCTGGTATTGTTGGTGGTTTAGCTGTCTGGGGAAAAAAAGTCATTGCTACCATTGGCGAAAATATTATTGCCTTGCAACCCAGTAGTGGATTTTGTGCCGAATTGGCTACTGCTACCACCATCCTCATCGCTTCTCGGCTAGGTTTACCAGTCTCCACCTCTCACGCTCTCGTCGGTGGTGTAGTTGGTATTGGATTAGTGCAAAATCTCAAATCGATTAAGTTTCAAACACTAAAAGGTATTGCCGCCGCATGGCTAATTACAATCCCTGTGAGTGCTGCCCTTAGCGCTGCCATTTTTAGCATCGCCCAGATTTTATTCTTCTAAGAATTATTAATATTTTCCCAACTTTTCCTCTATTGGAATTTACTCAAAGCAAAACCCAGACTGCAACAACGCCAAAAAAAGCGTGCTTTTGCAGAATTGCTGCTCATTCATTAGAATGTTGTGCAGGGGATAACGTAACTTAGAATTTCCACAGAAGGATACTTTAATCCCCGTTTAGAGATATAAACTGTCACACCAGTTACATTCCACACAAATTTACAGTTAGTTTCGCAAGTCAGACAATTTGGTGGGGATATCTAGCGACGAGTTACCTACGCAAAAGCATCTCTGAATCTTTGCCAATTATTATTGGCAGCAAAACAATAAATATTTATTTGAAGTGAGATTTCTTTGGGAATCGCCAAGACGAGTGCTACCTCACCAAAATTCCCAATCTAATGGTTAAATACTTATCAATGCTGAAGAGGACACGCTGTAGTAAGTTGTGTGGCAAACTTAGATGCTTTGCTAACTTGTGTCTAGTATGACAGAATTACGTTGAAACGCGGAAGTGCTGTTAAAATTTTTAATTTATCTGACAAAATACAGGAAATTAGGATGACCGCCAATCAAGTGTACGGGAAGCAGCTTTATCGTCAAAGTGTTAGAGGTTAGAAGCTAATGGGGCGATTCGAGAAGCAACCAGAAAACCCAAGAGTCAGAGGGGAGCTATCTAGAGCAGCAGAAAATGCTCTTTGGGCTGTAGTTGAAGACTTAGAAAATCTTCAGCAGAATGTCCTCAGAGGCTTGCAGGAAGACGTAAAGCGGCTTCAGTCAGAAAAAAATCGGTTATCTGATGAGATTCAAAGCTTGGTAGAGGAAAAAGAGCATTTACAACAAGTGCGCCAAATCACTGAGCAGCAAGTGTTAATTCGGCAACTCGCAGAAGTTCTGGCAAAGCATATATCTTCACAACTGCAATCCTCTCTGGCAACTTTAGCTAATCAAAGTATCGAGGGCAAATCTTACGAACAAGCCGCGCTAAAGTCTGCTGAAGTAAGCAGCAATGTAGTAGGTGAAATTGGTGAAAAAGTCGAACACATGTTTGACAGTTTGGATGATACCGTTACTATTACCTTTAATTCCTTACAACAGGAACTGAAAAACTATCAAAGTAATCTTTCCCAACAGTTGTCACGGATGTATAGCCAGCAGCAGCAAGGGGAAACGATTTTGGCGGAGTTTGTTAACCGCCTGCATGGAGAACTAGAAAAAACTATAGAAGAAACTACACGCAAATCAGCAACAGCAGGTATACCGACTGTTTTGCAGTTTACGGAGCCACAAAAAAACAGTTCTGTTGATACATCCTTGCCAGAGTTTGAGGAAGTAGTAAGAAATTCCCTTGAGCCAATTTCCCCGATCTCCAATAAATTTTCACCAAGGGAAACGATATCAGAGCCGCCGATTATTAAAGAAAACACCGCGAATCCAATTTCTTCTCCCAGCAAGGATTTATCGGTAAGGGAAACAGCATCAGTAGAGCCGCCGATTGTTAAAGAAAGTACCGCGAATCCAATTTCTTCTCCTAGCAAGGATTTGTCGGTAAGGGAAACAACATTACAGCCGCCGATTGTTAAAGAAAACGTTGCAAATCCAATTTCTTCTCCCAGCAAGGATTTGTCGCCAAGGGAAACAACATTACAGCCGCCGATTGTTAGAGAAAATACCACGAATCCAATTGCTGTCCCCAGCAAAGACTTGTCGGCAACAGAAACGCCATCAGAACCTACTGCGGCTGTAGTTCCGCCACCAAAGGATAATGCCACCGAGCCAGTCTCTGTCCTAAATCAGGAATCGCCGGAAAACGAAACGAAATCAGAGCCTCCGATCGCATCTGTGCTACAGCCGAGAATAATCCGCCCTTCTCTAAAGCTTCCTACTGAACCACTTTCTGTCCGCCGTAAGAACGTATCGCAAAGCAAAGCTGAATCCTCATCGACCACTGCACCAGAACCGCAGGCGGAAGCAAAACCCCCACAATCGCGATCGCCTAACTCCCCTGGCTTATCGACACTCAGAATCGGTTTGTTTTTGATCGTCTTATCGGCAGTGGTATCGTCGCTTTACAACGTAGCCATCAAAGTGATTTTCCACGAAGGTTCCCAGATTTTTGGAGTATTAGAGGTAGAGCAATTGCTACCGCCGACTTTGGGCAATACTCTGTTAATTTTGACGCTACGGTTTATGGTAGTCGTACCATTAATGGTACTTTTGTCTCCGATATTGCATCCAAGACTGTGGCAAGACTTGGAAAATTTGTCTGCTTCAGTCCGAGGAAATTCCACACCTGCCAATGCAGCTACCAAGCAGATTTTGGTGTTGTCAATTGTGAGTGGGTGCTTTTTATTTTTATCGCAGGTACTAATCTACATTGCGATCGCTCAAGTCACAACTGGAATGGCGATCGCACTGTTCTTTATCTATCCAATGGTTAGTGGTCTATTTTCGTGGTTTCTGTTCCGCGATCGCCCCACTCTATTCCGCATCGCTGCGATCGCCGCGATTTGCTGCGGTGAATTGTTGGTTTTAGGGGGTTCTCCCAACATCGGGATCGGTAATACTTCAATGGGAAGCAGCACTGCCATTCTTTCGGGTGTGGCTTTTGCTGCCTATATAATTCTGACGCGAGTCTGTGCTAGCAAACTGCATCCGGTGACTTTTACTTTAATTAACTTCACTACGATGTTGTTATTGAGCTTTATCTGTTTAATGCTACCTTTGCCCAGCAGTTGGAACTTGGTAGTAGTTGATCCCTCGAAAATGCTGGAATTAGTTTTAAGCGCGTTTATTTTGGGTGTGCTGACTCTTGCAGGTTATTTGCTCAATAATGTTGGTATTAGTAAATTAGGTGCCTCGCGATCGGCGCTCATCGGTGGTAGCATCCCAGTTTTAACCGTGATTTTCGCTGGGTTAATCATTCAAGAAAATTTGGATATTGTGCAGATTCTGGGAGTGTTATTTGTAACCTTTGGCGCGGCTGCTTTCAGCTTTGAAACAATGCGAAATCAGGTTAAACCCTCTAGTCCCACCAATTAAATGGCGAGTTCAATCAGCTTAAGAGTGATGGAAACTACTTTACCTTCCAATACGGTTCGGTTAAAGGGGAAAGGGGAAAGAGGAAAGGTTTTGAATACGTCCTTTACCCTTTACCCCTTACCCTTTCCCCAGACCAGAAGGAAAGTGAAAAATGCTTATCCGAACCGTATTGCTTTACCTTCCATCACTCTCAAAATCAATCCTGACGCTAATGCACCCCCTTGTAACTTCTCTAAATCATCTGTGACAAACAAGATCCCCGCCTTCTCAAAGAAGTCGGGGATTTAAATTTTTACGAATGATTTCAGAATGCTCTATAGGTGCAGATAACACTTAATAGCTCGATGAGCAGTAATCAGAATAAATCAACTTGTAATATATTTTTAAGGATTTAGCCTGATACAGGTAGGGAAAACACGTATATGTAAGCAATATGAGTAGTACTGACTTCAGCAATTGAGTACGAGTACTTGCTCACAGAGGAGATTCGTAAGGAGTTAAGACTATTGCAGTACATTTTGGAACTAAGAGATGGAGAAGTCGCAGAAATGTTTAGAGTAACTCGTTTTCTGAAGCCAAACGCACTTTGTTGATATTAGCGGTCGGCCTACCTGTTTTTTCGTAGGGAGGCAAATTAAGTGGGCAAGAATAAACCAACTTATGTTAAGCAATGTAAATTTAATTAAATTGCCTTGTCTGAAGGGCTAAAGCCCTTATCCCTCGGTTTTATTTGTCGCTAATGGGGAAGCCTCCCAGACCGCACTAAGTCACGAAAAATCTTTAATTATTCACACCCACTTACTAATTGTGTTTCGTAAAATGGTATCTTTATTTCTGTCGTTTTATACAAGTAAGCTTAATCTGCGTAGGCGTAGCCCACCGTAGGTATCGCCCAGACACCTAGAAAAAGCAGCTTATATCGTACCTTGCTACGGATTATCATCCTTTTATAGCAACAAACTATCTAGGTAATTCAAGTCTATCAAATCTATAAAATAGCGAGGTAAAAACATACTTAAAAGTAGCCAATAAATTAGTTAAATCATGAAAGCTCTAAAATTTTTTCATGAAATAAATATAAATTTATTGCTAAACAATCTCTAAATAATCATAGGATGGAACCCAAAATGTTTTATTATATGTCTGGCTATTAACTAATCTTTCGGTTATTAGCAGGAGCCGCAAAGCCTTATAAATACGCGATTTAGTCGGAAGTCATCGCGGCTTTTTGTGTCCAATCATCATATATAAAATAATGAATAAAACTGGAGTTTAAGAGTAAATATAAAAATATCATCAAACCTTGATTTAAGCAGAATATAAAATATCTAAATACTCATCATTTATAAACTTTAAAATGCACAATTTTATTTCAAAACTAAAAAATAGTGATATGATAATGAACAATATTTGAAAAACAACAGGTATTTTGAAATTGGAATTATTTGCTCTACTTGATGTCTACTATGTTTCCTCAAGCCAACGGCTGATACTGCCGAGACATCACTGGAGGTTGTGAACGGAATGATAGTTTACAACGAGCTGTATAGCTTAACCTCTAAATGTGGTTACACCTGGAAAGCAATTTCTTTTGAGACTATTCCCAATTATTTCTAGTCATTTGTGTACTACAAATAATTCGCCAAAGCTGAAAACAAGCATCTTTTTCTAGTAACAGATATCCCAAATTAACCACGCAAACTAGTTTTTATTCTGAGTCGGCATAGTGCCATAATTAGGTATAAGCAGCTTGACGTTGTTGCTCTTGAAAGATGAAAAAACCAGATAAATAAAGGGCTTTGGAGATCAATTGCAGCATAGTTGACTTTTGGGAGATAAACCGCCGTTAAGCTAGATTTGGTGGTGTCTCTAATTTTCCGGTTAGATGCAGAAACAGTTATAGTCACAACTACCGACTCTGCTTTTCTACCAGGAAATATGCGAAAACGGTAGTTTGCGCTACCACCGATATCATCGTTATCGCATACTAATATAGTTTGAAGTAAAGACAGCTTTCAGCCAGGTGTATACTACCTATTTTCACTCGATTAAAAATTTTGTAAACGTGCTATTCAATTGTCTGTAATATGAGTAACGACATAGATCTGATCAAACGTCTTGACCCCAGTGCGATGGATCAGATCATGCTTTATCTGGCTTTTAGTGCCATGCGGACGAGTGGGCACAGGCATGGGGCATTTTTAGACGCAGCCGCAACAGCAGCAAAGTGTGCAATTTACATGACCTATCTAGAGCAGGGACAAAACCTGCGAATGACAGGGCATTTGCATCACTTAGAGCCAAAACGAGTAAAAATTATTGTAGAAGAAGTCAGACAGGCACTAACAGAAGGCAAACTGTTAAAAATGCTGGGTTCTCAGGAACCTCGCTATTTAATTCAATTGCCTTATGTCTGGCTAGAAAAATATCCTTGGCAACCGGGGCGATCGCGTGTTCCTGGTACTAATCTGACAAGTGAAGAAAAAAGACAAATTGAGCAGAAACTGCCCAGTAATTTACCTGATGCTCAGTTAGTTAGCTCCTTTGAGTTTCTGGATTTGATCGAGTTTTTACACAAGCGATCGCAAGAAGACTTGCCACCCGAACACCAAATGCCTTTGAGTGAAGCTTTGGGTGAGCATATTAAGCGCCGTCTGCTTTACTCAGGAACGGTAACACGGATTGATTCTCCTTGGGGAATGCCTTTCTACGCGCTTACCCGTCTTTCTTATACCCCAACAGACGATGAAGAACGTACACACATCACCGTGGAAGATACTGCTCGGTATTTCCGCATGATGAAAAATTGGGCAGAACGGCGACGAAATGCCATGCGCTTGCTGGAAGAACTTGATATCCTCCCAGAAAAAATGGATCAGGCTATGGAAGAATTGGATGAAGTTATCCGTGCCTGGGCAGACAAATATCATCAAGACGGTGGTATTGCAGTGGTTTTACAGACGGCTTTTGGTGAAAAAGAAGACTAGTACAACTAACTGTGCAAACTGTGCAAAATTCTAAATTCTCAAAGCTGAAAAACTGACGTGAGTTCAACTAACCTCTCTCCAACTCCTCTTGGCGTTGGAGAGGAGCATGATCATATTTTTCATTTATTTGAATGCTTACCTGGGAAGTGGACACTTTGGGAACAGTGCTAGGTATGGGAATGCCCATAAGTGGCTGAAGTGGTATTGAAGTTTGTCTGAGCTAATAAAGCGTTTGATGGAAGTTGCATTAGGGTAAAATCCGCCTGAAGGTTCGCGTGATATCTTTCTAGTCTGGATAAGACTAGGTATTGGCATAATCGAGAAGGGCAAAAAGACGGCTTTTTTGGGCGAGGTGCTGAAACTTCTTCAAACTTTCAATGATGATATAGATACCAAAGTAAGAAATATAGTAACTATTATTGCTTCAATTCCAGCTTGTTCTGACTTGGGACTAGTGTGACAAAGCGATCGCTTTCTTTACGATCAAACTACCGATAATCTTTTCTTTGACGCAGATGGGATTGGTAAAGCTGCACAAGTTCAAATCGCCTAGTTCTCGAATCAGGCAATGGTGACTAATGTAAATATAGCTGTAAATATAGCGCTTCTTGCTTGAGTTCAATACAGACCTAACCCCCAGCCCCTTCCCTGCTAGCATTGGGGAGCAAGATTCAAAGCCTCTCTCCTTTTAGGAGAGAGGTTTGGAGAGAGGTCAAAGTGTATTGCTTCCATTCGAGAACCGCTATATTACTGTCATTGCCTAACCAAAGCTATATAGTCAGCAAAGGTAAATTATCCAGTCAGGTTGAGGCATTGTAATAATATATGAGGTTGGGTTTCGCTGTTGCTCAACCCAACCTACAAATTAAAATCGGATGATTTATTTTTCGGTAGTCCCTGAATCAGGTTGACAAATAGCCACTCTATATTCAACCTGTATTTTCAATCAATTACACAAAGCACTGTAATCTAATTAGTGCCCGGTTGGGTTGGAACAACTGGTTGAGTTGGAACAACTGGTTGGGTTGGAAATGGGGTAGTCTCTAAACTTGGACTTGAACCCGCAGGAATTATCGTTGGCGGTGTAGACGAAGATGAAGCACCGATAACACTATCATCAGCACTGATACAAGTATCTAGCGCTTGAGTAGCCGGAAAGTCGATTTGACTACGCAAGCCAACCACACACTGCCCAAAGCGCACAGGTAACAAACTGCGTCCACAGTAATCTAAAACTGCCGGATTAGCTTCTTCCTTAGTACTTAAGCTAACGCCGACTACACAGGTTGCTAACTCTTCAGGACGCCGGGCCTTCCCACAAGAAGAAAGCGCATCCGTTGCAGCAATTTGGGTTTCCTTATCAATTTTCACCACGCAAGCAGCCAAATCTCTTGGACGCAATGCTGCTGCACAACCTTCTGATGCCGCTTCTGCCCTTACACCCACACTCAGGAGGCGACCCGCACAGACACTATAATCATTCCTGTAGGAGGCAGCAACAGCCACATTAGGCAAGATTGTTAAACATCCAGCTATAGCCAAAACTGGTAATGTTAAAATCCTGGAGGTGGAACTGCCTTGTTTGTTCTTACCTCTACTAACCACTTTTTTGCTCATTGACATTGCCATTCTCCAAACACCCAAAGTTATGCTAACTCAAATATCTTAAAAATCCTCTGAAATTCTTGAATTACAGAGGTAGTAAAGTGTAGACATAATTAATTATGTCGAAAATTGTGTTAATATAGCTGTTTGAAAGATAAGTAGGCAACGTAAAAAGTATTTCAGAGTAAGAATACTGCGTAAACCAATCTGATGATTGAGTAGTCTACGAAACTAAATAAACACAAAAAACTTATTGGCAGTAGTACGGCGGGGCACGTCGGAATTCAGGCTTGGAAGCCAGTTTGTCGGCTCAACCGACTTAAAGCAACTGGTGTAAAGGAGATGCCTCTACATTGGTAAGATACGTCATACCAAAGTAAGCAACTTCAAAAAACCAAGAATCCGCTGATTTATGATCAGTGGAATGTCAAAATGGAATGTTTGGGTAAAGTTTAAACAGGATTAGATTAAGGAAACTCATGTCCCGATATAGAGGGCCCCGCCTCAGAATTGTCCGCCGCTTGGGCGACTTACCAGGATTAACTCGTAAAAGTGCCAGACGCGCTTACCCACCTGGGCAGCATGGCCAGAATCGCAAGAAGCGCTCTGAATATGCTATCCGTCTAGAGGAAAAGCAAAAGCTCCGCTTCAACTACGGTTTGACTGAAAAGCAATTGCTCCGCTATGTGCGGAAAGCCAGACGTGTTACTGGTTCTACCGGACAAGTACTGCTGCAATTGCTAGAGATGCGCTTGGATAATACCGTTTTCCGCTTGGGTATAGCCCCGACTATCCCAGCAGCTCGTCAACTGGTAAATCACGGTCACGTAACTGTTAACGGTCGTGTCGTGAATATTGCCAGCTACCAATGCCGTCCTGGGGAAACAATTGCAGTCAGAGATCGGGCACAATCACGGAAGTTGGTGGAAGCGAACTTGCAATATCCCGGTTTGGCCAACCTCCCCAGTCATTTGGAGTTTGACAAAAATAAGTTGGTTGGTAAAGTCAACAGCGTTATTGAGCGCGAATGGGTGGCACTACAAGTTAATGAACTACTTGTTGTGGAATACTACTCACGACAGGCGTAATAGTCATTTGTCCTTAGTCATTTGTCCTTAGTTATTTGCAAAGGGCAAATGACAAATTATTATCCGCCAATTTGCGACATGGTGCGGGTGTATGTACCTAAATTATTGCCAGAATCACGTTGTTTAAAGTTAATTTCTGGTTTGATTCCGAGTAAATGTCTGACCTGTTCTTGTAATTGAGCGGTGCTGACACCAGAACGTAGGGCAGTTTTTAAATCTATTTGACCAGTTTCATTTAATAAACAGGGACGCAGCCAGCCATCAGCACTCAGGCGCATCCGGTTACAACGATCGCAAAAACATTCTGACATCTGACTAATAAATCCTAGTGTCCCCTTCGCATTGGGAATTTGAAAGACATCAGCAGGGCCAGCACCACGAACTTGTGATTCTGTCAAGCCCCAGCGATCGCGAATACGTTCTCGTAAATCGGCTGAAGATACCCAACCGCGATCGCCAAATAAATGCACATTACCAATGGGCATAAATTCAATAAATCGAACGTGCCACTGTTTATCAATTGTCAAGGCAGCTAAATCGAGAACTTCGTGGTCATTAACCCCAGGAATCACCACTACATTCAGCTTCAGGGGGTCGAATCCGACTTGATGGGCAGCTTGAATCCCCTGCCAAACTTGTTGCCAACGAGAACGCCCTTGATTACCAATAATTTGGTCAAAAATATCGGGATCGAGAGAGTCCAGACTAATATTAATTCGTCGCAGACCAGCATTGTAGAGGTTTTGTGCCATCGGAGCCAGCAAAAAACCGTTAGTGGTCATTGAGAGGTCTTGAGTTTGGGGTAAAGTTGCGATCGCACCGACTAAATCCACCACACGCGGACGCAATAAGGGTTCTCCCCCAGTCAAACGAAATCGGGTAAAGCCTACTGGAATAAATACTTCTTGAATTAAGGTGAGCAATTCTTCATCAGTTAATAACTGTTGCTTGAGAATATAATCCAGTTCTACTCCCTCTGGCATACAGTACTGACAACGAAAATTGCAGCGATCGATTAAGCTAATGCGGAGGTAGTCTACCTGGTTCATCGTTTTATTTTTATTCTCTCTGATTAATTAAAGACTTTACAAAAGTGGTTTACTCCTTCCTACTATATTTGTTGTAACTCAAAATACCTTACTCCCCCTTAAGTATGAGTCCACAGATTGTGGCATAATAAGCCGATCGCATCCACTAGTTAGCCATCAATCGTGCAAGATACCGACTCCATCAACGACCTTGCTGCTGCTTTACTACAGCCAGCCGATATCAACTTTGAACTGCCCGATCCAGAAGATGAACAGATTCTAGAGTCAGATTTTCAACAGCAGCTAGAAGTAGCTTGGCAGGTATGCGATCGCTTTGATTTGCAAACTGAAATCTGGCGGGGGCGAATTTTACGGGCGATCCGCGACAGAGAAAAAGTGGGTGGTGACGGACGCGGTACTGGCTTTTTGCGATGGCTAAAAGAGCGAGAAATCAGTAAAAGTCAAGCATACTCCTGGATTCAACTGGCGAATAGTGCCGATACTTTGATTGAAGACGGGAAACTTGACCCCGGATCTGTGAACAACTTCAGTAAACGGGCATTTGTTGAAACCTCCAAAGCAGTTCCAGAAGTGCAACAGATGGTGAGTGAAGCCGCCCAAAAAGGCGATCGCATCACAAGGCGGGAAGTGCGTCAACTCAATGATGAATGGACAGCCATGTCCTCAGATTTATTACCCGAAGCAGTTAAAGAAAAAGCCGCAGATAACACCCTTCCCCCGCGCTACATTGCCCCTCTGGTGAAGGAAATGGAAAAACTGCCAGAATCGCACCAAAAGTTTATCCAGAAGGAAATAGCTGCTAATCCTGATGTGGATACCCTGAAACAGGTAACTAGCGAAGCGCGTAACTTGGCGAAATATCTCAAAGGTGCGGCTCAAGTTCAGGCGTTAACGCAGGAAAATGTTGATATTGAAACAGCTTTAGAAGAAGCGCAAAGGGTCGGCTGTTTGAGCATTGCTGCTGATTTGGTAAATCAAGCATCGCAAATTGAACAAACGATCGCTAAATTATACATGACTTGGAAACGGATCGGTAATTTAGCAGATCGATTATATGTAGATACTGGTGCAAGTACACCCAACTTGCGATCGCTCCTCACTTGCTTGGAACCTCTGGGTGGTGAAATCATGGAATTGCAACTTAGCGGTGCGACTGAACACACTGTTCGTTTGCAAATTCAGGAGAGGAGTTAGGCAGCAGCGATCGCACTTGACCGCGAAGTTACGAAATATCGCCATATCTCAAATTTTAATGATCAGCGCAAGATGGAGCGGTGAGCGAGGAGTTATGGGGCGTTGTCGTGGGTACTTGAGCAACCAGAACTACGTTCCCATTGGCATCTATAATCCAGCCTTGGGCTTCTACAATTTGAGTAGGTTCATTGACATAATTTACTTTCTGTGATTTTTTTTCTGTGTTTCTCTGCGCCTGAACAACGGCTCTTTTCAGAATACTGCCAGCACGATTCTGACTCTCTGGCTTGAGTGTGATCCAATCTGCCAGTACCGCATCATCAGCTATCAATGGCTGCGTAGGATCGGCTACTAGTCCTCCACGTCCAGTGGTAATAAATGAATTTCTTGCTATTTTTCCACCAGAACTACAACTAGCAGCTATTTGCTGCGAAGCATCAACCAGATTTACGGGTAATTCTACTAATCCTTTACTTGGGTCAGCATCCGGTGAGTTGATTCGTACTGTGCCATTTAATGAAGGGTCTTGCTGAGAAAACGCCGTGATATCGCTGGTTGGAAGGTTACTTGGTTTTAGTTGCTCTGGATCTTTAGTGTTTAACAGCCTTTCTAGGTCTGTACGGCTGCGCGGCACAAACCCAAAGATGTTCTTAGCGGTGATTGTGATTTTACCACCAGAACCAAAGTTGGCGTTGGCGGTGATATCGTTATTTCCGAAGGGAGTGGCTACAACGAAGCCATTTGGTGCATTGATGGTGATTTGACCTCCATCTCCCTTAGCTGCTGCATTAGTAGAGATTTCACTATTGCGGCGCATGAGTAATAAGTCCCGCACCTTTAGCATAATATTACCGCCCTGACCTGACTCACTATTAGATGTGAGTTTTCCTTGGTTGTCCAGAAGTATGGAGCCAGCGATTACATCTACATCACCTGCTTTACCTAGAATATATCCATCTGGGTAAGTGTAACCTGAGTTTTTTTGACTACTCACTGTTAATTCAGCCCGATCTTGGATAATCAATTTTCCTGTGTTAATTATTACTTTTCCGGCATCTCCAGAAGTATTAGTTAAAGCAAACAAGCCGCTAGTAACATTAAAATTGCTTATTGAGGTTCCAATTAGTTCAATAGACTCGGAAGCGTTCACAATCAAATCTCCTCCTGCCCCTTTACCTGGTATGGATTGTGAGTTCTCACCCAAGAATCCAATAGAGTCTGTTGATACCTGTCCCCCATTTTGTATACGTAACCTCTTAGTGTTAATGCTAAGTTCACCCGCCTTTCCGGCAACGGCGGTTGAACTGAACAATTGACTAGGTACAATATAATCACTGCCTGGTTCAGGAGAACTACCAATCACCTCCACAAGATCAGATGCGTTCACGGTTAACTTTCCCCCATTTCCCTCACCTATAGTAGCAGTGGATACGGCTGCGCCATCCTGAACAATTAAGTTCGTAGCATTAATCGTTAAGTCTCCGCCATCTGCGACACCTGTAGCCTGAGTTTTTAACTCAACACCATAACCTATTAGTTTAACGGTATTACCCTGCACCTGGATGTTGCCTCCACTACTATCTTTGTTATTAGCATTTACCTGAGATGGAATATCAGAACCGTTAACAGTTCGCGGCATTAGTTTAATATTCTGGAAATTCTGCACACCTTCATATCCCAAAACCCAACCTTGAACCGTTGGATTCAGACTAACCAAACTATTAGCAGCGACACTTCCTAGCTCAATTCGTCCAGATGTTGCAGTTAAATTTCCGCCCTCCAGAGTTATGTCGCCGCCTACAAGTGCCAAGGTTTTATCTGGCTGCACTTGTAGACCAACAGGGTTATCCTGATTTGGATATCGAGATTGATTGCGGATGGGAGCCGCAGTTGCTCCGAATTGTAAGCCAATGGGTACACTTACTGTTAGCAGAGGTGTAGTTCGGGGATCTGTGGCACTAAACTTTGTACCATCAGCAAAGTTCAAACTACTTGCGGTACTTGCTACAAATGAACCGCTAATTTGTAAAGAAGCATTTTCACCAAAAATAATCCCATTGGGATTAATTAGAAATACGTTAGCTGTGCCGTCTGCTCTCAGAATGCCCTCAATCTTAGAAATAGAGTTACCTGTTACCCGGCTAATAAAGTTTTGAATATCTCCAGGATTTTTAAAGTAAGCCGTAATCCCTGGAGGTACAGAAAATTGCTCAAAACTGTGGAACAGATTGTTTCCTGCTCTGGTTCCACCTTCAATATTTGTCATATTACCGTCTGATGTAACCTGAGAATTAGTAGGTAAAGTACCATCCGGGGTAATTTGTGCAATAGCAGAGTTACCGCAGAAAGCTATTGCACCACATACTGCAAATCCTAGACTTTTAAACCAGACCCACAGATTACTCATACTTGATATTGTACCGCTTTAAAAAAATATTAATTGCTCACAATAGTGACGTTCAACCTGTATTAACGGAGTGCGATAATTAGACTACATCGCAATAGAATCGGTAATCTGCGTTTCGCTCTTTATCAACTTTTATAGCGTTTATCATTTGCAAACAATATGGGGTAGGGGCACAATATTTTTGTACCCCTTCTAAGCTCGACTTTATCCAAAAACAGGAACTCGGTTTTATTTATCCGGCAAAAACCCTGGCTTTTTGGCAAATACTTTTTCTATGTCATAGATGAGCGATGAAGTTCAAAAAGTAAAACTAATACGGTTTGAAATGGAATGAAACAGCCCTGTTTTTTAAGGGGGATTAGGGGGAATAAAGAAGTGCTTAAAATCATATGATTTATATAGGAATCCTATTTGATTGTTGAACAAAATTCCGTACAGTTTAATCTTCTATAACCCTTTTAGAAGAGTGCCTTTTGCCTATTGCCTACATGATTAAGTTCATAAATCAAATCGGACTCCTATATTAGAGCTGATTCGTAAATCAAATCTTAAGCAAACCCAATTCATTGCTAGGCAAAACTTTCAGAGAAGAAACGCTTTATTGGCTCAAATTCCTGAAACCCTTACGAGATAAAGACTTTACTTTCATTTATAAATTAGCTCTTAAGGCTAACCACTAATGACATTTCCTGCGACCATTGGCATCGATCACGCAGTCATTTAGTTCCTTCTTTATATGTAGAATTCCTTCGGCAAAATCCTGAACATCCTTCTTTCCATTAGGATAATTCAATTCAGTTTTATTAAGGTCTATATGACTTTGCAAATTATTATAATTATCTTCTGATATACCATCATTTTTGCTTGCACTACTAGATTCAGAATTATTCAAGCTCTGACTAATTTCCTTTTGAATATCCTCTGTTAACTGTTGTGTGTTTTGAGAATTCATAAATTTTGCTCTCCTTGGAGACTGGTAAATGTGTAAAACTATTTTGTGATGTACTAAATTAACATGAGTTCGATTAGTACAGTTTGGCAACGAATGAATTAAGAATACAAAGGCTAGAGTGGTACGAAAGCATTAGGTTTTTAACGCTCTTGTGAACTCCGATAATTATGACTTCAACTTGACTAGTAATAATTACGCACTGTGTAATAAAACTTCATATATTTCTGCCGGATTTCTTTAAAGGATTGATGAATCTGGCTACTGACCATTGATCGCTCAAGAGGATGGAATAATTGATATCTCCTCAAGTGTCACACTCTGCTTACGGTTTGGATAAACTCAGAAGCTTTATTAGGGCGATCGCTTATATAAAGTTCATTGCAAAGAAGCGATATCTACGACGATCTACGCCAACGCACTGATTTAGTGGAAAGGGCGATCGCTCATAATAAAGTTCATTGCAAAGATAGTGATGTCTACGACGGCCTACGCCAACGCACCAACAAAAGTTACGAAAATCTGAATTTTTAATTAGCACCGCAAGATGTAGCGACGAGCGAGGAGTTATGAGGCGATGCAGTAGGTACTTGAGCCACCAGAACCACGTTCCCTTTAGCATCTAGAATCCAGCCTTGGGCTTCTACAATTTGAGTAGGCTCATTGACAGAATTTACTTTCTGTGATTTTTCTTCTGTGTTTCCCTGCGCCTGAGCAACGGCTCTTTTCTGAATACCCTCAGCCCGATTCTGACTCTCTGGAGGGAGTGCGATCCAATCTGCTAGCACCGCATCATCAGCTATCAATGGCTCTGTAGGATCGGCTTGTATTCCTCCACGCCCTGTAGTAACAAATGAACTTCTTCCTATTTCTCCACCAGAACTACAACCAGCAGCAATTTGCTGTGAAGCATCAACCAGATTGACAGGTAGTTCCACTAATCCTTTACTGGGGTCAGCATCTGGCGAGTTGATTTGTACAGTGCCACTTAATGAAGGGTTTTGTTGAGAAAATGCAGTGATGTCACTTGTTGGTACGTTATTTGGGTTTATATCTTTTGGGTCGAGCCTCTCCACCTCTGCACGGGTGCGTGACACAAACCCAAAGCTATTCTTAGCGGCGATCGCGATTTTACCACCAAAACCAAAGTTGGCGTTGGCGGTAATATCGCTATTTTCGAAGGGAGTGGCGACGAGAAAGCCATTAGGTACATTGATGGCGATATTACCGCCAGTTTTATCACCTCCGGCATTAGTAGAGATTTGACTGTTGCGACGCATCAGTAATAAGTCCCGCACCTGTACCGCAATGTCACCGCCCTTACCTGACTCACTATCAGATGTGAGTTTTCCTTTATCCAGCAGGATGGAACGAGCGCTTATATTGAGTTTGCCTGCTAGACCTAAATTGGGTACACCCCCTTGATAGTTGACACCCTTTCGAGCTTCACTGCTCACAGTTATTGCCGCCCCATCTTTGATCGTCAATCGCTCTGTAGTTAGGGTCAAGTTGCCGCCATTTCCAGGCCCTTGAGTGCCAGCAAACAAGCTACTGAGCCTAGAACCATTTGCTGAGGTTCCCATTAATTCTACGGACTCAGAGGCGTTCACTGTCAAATCTCCTCCATTTCCTATAGCTGGTATAAATTGATTAGAAAAACGCCCAAGTATACCCTCAGAACTTGTTGATATTGCTGCCCCTCCCTCGATACGTAACTTTCCAGTATTAATTATTATGTTGCCAGCATTTTGAGCGCCAAAAGTTGCACTAAATAATCCACTCGATATTAAATCACTACCATCTGGCAAAGGAGAAATGGGGATACCTGCAATTAGTTCTACGGAATCTGAGGCGTTGATGGTCAATTGTCCGGCCAATCCCGAACCAACATTGAACATTAAGACTTGCGCTCCATCTTTGACAATCAACTTTCTGGTAGTGATATTTATATTTGCAGAGTTTCCAGTGTCGAAAGTTCCAGTAGACAAGAACGCATTTAGTCCAAGTTCTACAGACTCGGAAGCGTTCACTGTCAAATTTCCTCCTGGTTGCGCTCCCAGAGTCAGAGCCAAAATTTGTGAACCGTCAGTTACCAGTACGCGCTGTCCTTGCACGTGGATATTACCGCCACCTTTGCCACTGGTATCTACAGTAGATGGAATCTGACTTTGCTGGGTTAGTTGAATGTTCTGAAAATTTTGAACACCCTCATATCCTAATGCCCAACCTTGATTCGTTGAATTCAGACTGACCAAACTATTGCCAGCAAAGCTTCCTAACTCAATTCTTCCCCCACTTGCTGTTAAATTTCCGCCCTCTAGGGTTATATCACCAGCTATCAGTGCTAGGGTTTTGCCTTGCTGCACCTGTAGACCAACACCTTGTCCGAAGGTATTAATTGCATTATTGGGACTTGCTTGGGATTGATTGCGGATGGGCGCCGCATTTGTTCCAAATTGTAAACCTATAGGAACACTTTCTGTGAGTAGAGGTGTAGTTTGAGGTGATGTAGCACTAAAGCTTGTACCATCAGCAAAGTTCAAACTACTCGCCGTACTCGCCACAAATGAACCGCCAATATTTAAAGAAGCATTGGGCCCAAAAACAATGCCGTTAGGATTAATCAAAAATACGTTGGCTGCACCGTTAGCTTTGAGAATGCCATCTATATTAGAAACAGAATTGCCTGTCACCCGACTGATGATGTTCTGAATATTGATTGCATTGTTGAAATGGGCTGTCCTTCCCGCAGAGATAGAAAATTTTTCAAAGCTATGGAGCAAGGTTGTACCACGAACTGCTCCACCATCAATCTGGTCTATAGGCTGACCATCGATTAGCTCTGGTGTAATGATTGAACTTTCAGATCCAAGTGTGGCATCTTTTTGAATTTGAGCTAGAGCAAAACTCTCAGCAAAAATGAGCACTCTAGCAATTACTAAAGTACTCACTATTCCTAACTTCCAGTGGCAACTGCTTCGATTTTGAGACATGAAAAACTGGCGCTCAAAACATCAGAGTTTATTAAAATACTATTTTTGCTAAATAGTGGTGTTAGTACGCTGATGTTATCTCTGTAACCTAACTACTACATAAATGCAAAGCTTAGTATTTTTACATTCACTAGAATAAACTCTTTCCAGTCCGAAGATTAAATTATTTAGCAGTAACAGCCTAAAGGGCTACCAGTTGATGGGCAAGGGATACACAATGCTTTTTTCACCAACACAATTTCTGGTATTGAAGCTGTTGGAGTTACTGGTAATAATGCATTGGGTTGCTGTTCATCAACTGCATCATCAGATTTGAGTTGATTGGGGTCGAGATTACATTGCCAATGAATTCTCAGGACTCTATATTCTAATAAGCCGTACTTTTCAAGCACTGAATGTAAGTCAGCATTTTCTAGGCTTTGATCCATTTTCTGCTGAATTTCTTCTTGTAACTGCTGTAATATTTGAGGATCTATGACTTGTTGAGAACTCATGAGTGTTTTCGTTCCTGACGGGAGGTGTATAATTATTGCTTCAGTTTAGTTAGCAATGATTACGCTCAGTGTCATAAAAGTTCATAATTTTCCTGCGAGATTTTCTTTACAGCTATTTTTAACTAATACCAATTCAAATTATTTCTTGTCGAGCGAGCATCTCGTCTAGTAACTAAATCGGGCTTTTACTTACCGCCTTCCCCACTAATTCTTAATCCCTGTCGCAGCAATACCCTGAAGAAATTGACGCTGACCGATGAGAAATAATACCATCACTGGAATTGTGGCTATTGTCACTGCTGCCATCATCAAGGGCCAATTATTCGTAAATTGCTCCTGAAACTCAGCCAACGCTAGTTGCACAGTCCTTAATTCTGGTCTTGTCGTAAATACTAGAGGCTTAAATAAATCATTCCACTCACCGATGAAGGTGAACAAAAACAGCGTTAGCAAGGCCGGGCGAGCTAAAGGTAACATCACCCGCCACAAAATTTGTAGTCGGTTCGCCCCATCTATCGCTGCGGCTTCCTCTAACTCTACAGGAATTGTCTGGAAATACTGACGTAATAAGAAAATCCCATATCCGCTAACCGCAGTGGGTAAAATCAGCGCCCAGTATGTATTTATCAGGTGTCCCCACTTCAACACCAAAAAGATGGGAATCACCAATAACTGAAAGGGAATCACTAAAGTTGCTAAAACGACTAATAGCAGTGCTTGGCGTCCCCGAAACTTCAACCGTGCTAGGGCGTAACCAGCCAAAGCAGAAGTGACAATCTGAAACGCCGTCACAGCGATCGCTACCAAGGTAGAATTAGCAAACGCCAGCAAAAATTTTCCCTGTTGCCATGCTACGCGGTAATTTGCTAAAGACCAGTTATTTTTGAACAAATTTTCTGGGCTGGCGGATGTCGGTGCAAAGGAGGTGAGAAAGACCACAAACAGCGGTAGTAGAACGATAAATGCCCCTAGCAGTAAGACTACTAGGCTCAAAAAATCACCAGATTTCACATTCAGGTTTGGTTTAGACATAACTTGAGCTGCAAAGCATTTATTTCGCTAGTACTAGAGCATTGCCCCCAGCAACCATTAATCTATAAACATAGTCTACTTGTTAAGTTAAATTAAACCACAATGATTGTTACCCTCAGTTCATAGGGTAAATCGAATTCTGGTGTCAAATAATTCAGTTTTACGGGAGTAAACATAACCATGCAGCAGCTTGCAGACCAATTTAAAGAATTAGATTTCAAGAGCGAAACATACAAAGATGCTTATAGCCGGATTAATGCGATCGTGATTGAAGGGGAACAAGAAGCCCATGAAAATTACATCACATTAGCCGAACTGCTGCCGGAATCTCATGATGAATTGATTCGTCTCTCCAAAATGGAAAGCCGACACAAGAAAGGATTTGAAGCTTGCGGACGCAATTTGGAAGTTACCCCAGATTTGCAATTTGCTAAGGAATTTTTCTCTGGACTACACCAGAATTTCCAAACAGCAGCAGCGTCCGGGAAGGTCGTCACTTGTCTGTTGATTCAGTCTTTGATTATCGAATGTTTTGCGATCGCAGCATATAACATTTACATCCCCGTCGCCGACGCCTTTGCCCGCAAAATCACGGAGGGAGTAGTTAAAGAAGAATACAGCCACCTCAACTTTGGAGAAGTTTGGTTGAAAGAACACTTCACAGAATCCAAAGCTGAACTTGAACTTGCAAATCGCCAGAACCTACCCATCGTCTGGAAAATGCTTAACCAAGTAGAGGGTGATGCCCACACAATGGCAATGGAAAAAGATGCTTTGGTAGAAGACTTTATGATTCAATACGGTGAAGCATTAAGTAACATAGGCTTCACGACTCGCGATATCATGCGCTTGTCAGCCTACGGACTCATCGCCGCCTAACAAAGTGCTGAGTAACGAGTGCTGAGTGCTGAGTAGTTTAAATTCAGAACTCAGAACTCAGAACTCAGAACTCCTAACTCCTAACTCCTAACTCTACTAAATTCCACGTCTCAAGACAGCACAAGCCTAATAATCACTACATGTTTGGTCTAATTGGACATCTGACTAGTTTAGAACACGCTCAATCGGTAGCTAAAGAATTGGGATACCCAGAATATGCCGATCAAGGGCTAGACTTTTGGTGCAGCGCACCACCGCAAATTGTCGATAGCATTATTGTCACCAGTGTAACTGGGCAAAAAATTGAAGGACGGTATGTAGAATCTTGCTTCTTGCCGGAAATGCTAGCTAGCCGTCGCATCAAAGCTGCGACGCGCAAAATCCTCAACGCGATGGCTC
This sequence comes from Nostoc sp. DedQUE12b, assembly GCF_034530835.1. Taxonomy (NCBI): domain Bacteria; kingdom Bacillati; phylum Cyanobacteriota; class Cyanophyceae; order Nostocales; family Nostocaceae; genus Nostoc; species Nostoc sp. DedQUE12b. The sequence goes on from NZ_JAVRCI010000010.1 coordinate 21,481, forward strand.
ATGCACAAAAGCATGGCATTAACATTACAGCTTTAGGCGGATTTTCCTCGATTATTTTTGAAAACTTTAAGTTAGACCAGTTTAGCCAAGTCCGCAACATTAAACTAGAGTTTGAACGCTTCACTACAGGAAACACACATACTGCCTACATTATTTGTAAGCAGGTAGAAGAAGCCTCAAAACAACTGGGAATCGATCTATCAAAAGCGACTGTTGCTATCTGTGGGGCAACTGGGGATATTGGTAGTGCAGTTACTCGCTGGCTAGATGCGAAAACAGATGTCAAAGAACTTTTGTTAATCGCCCGCGATCAAGAACGCCTCAAAGAACTGCAAGGTGAACTGGGGCGAGGAAAAATCATGGGTTTGACAGAAGCACTGCCTGAAGCTGACGTTGTAGTTTGGGTTGCTAGTATGCCTAGAGGCGTGGAAATTGACCCGACGACTTTGAAACAACCCTGTTTATTGATTGATGGCGGCTATCCTAAAAACTTAGCAACAAAAGTTCAGCATCCTGGTGTATTTGTGTTAAATGGTGGGATCGTAGAGCATTCCCTGGATATTGACTGGAAAATTATGAAAATCGTCAATATGGACGTGCCAGCCCGCCAGTTGTTTGCTTGTTTTGCCGAATCAATGCTGTTGGAATTTGAGAAGTTATACACGAACTTTTCGTGGGGACGGAATCAGATTACCGTAGACAAAATGGAGCAGATTGGTAAGGTATCAGTGAAACATGGATTTAGACCGCTGCTGGTTTAGTCATTGGTCATTAGTCATTGGTCATTAGTCATTTGTTATTTGCACAAAGGACAAAGGACAACTGACAAAAGACAAAGAACAAAGGATAGATAACTTATAACTCGTACTTGTAACCCCTACGATGGCAACTACCGAGCGTAAACCGCTACTGTTAGATTTTGAAAAGCCCCTAGCAGAACTCGCAACCCGAATCGATCAAATTCGGCAACTTGCAGAAGAAAATGGCGTTGATGTTTCTGGTCAAATTCGTCAACTAGAAGCACGAGCCATGCAACTACGTGAGGAAATTTTCACTAGTCTATCCCCGTCCCAGCGATTACAAGTCGCTCGTCATCCTCGTCGCCCCAGTACTCTCGATTACATTCAGGCAATTAGTGATGAATGGATGGAATTGCATGGCGATCGCTGTGGTGGTGACGATCCGGCTTTAGTTGGTGGTGTTGGTCGTCTGAGTGGACAACCTGTGGTGATGTTGGGTCATCAAAAAGGACGCGATACTAAAGACAATATTGCCCGTAACTTTGGAATGCCTTACCCTGGTGGCTATCGCAAAGCTATGCGGTTGATGGAACACGCCAACAAGTTTAGTATGCCGATACTAACTTTTATCGACACACCGGGAGCTTGGTCTGGGGTAGAAGCAGAACACCAAGGTCAAGGAGAAGCGATCGCTTACAACTTACGGGAAATGTTTTGCTTAGATGTGCCAATTATCTGCACAGTCATCGGTGAAGGTGGTTCCGGTGGCGCACTCGGTATTGGTGTAGGCGATCGCCTACTCATGTTTGAACACTCAGTTTATACTGTCGCCACCCCCGAAGCCTGCGCTGCAATTTTGTGGAAAGATGCTGGTAAAGCTCCCCAAGCCGCCGTGGCTCTGAAAATTATTTCCCACGACCTGAAAAAGTTGGGAATTATCGACCAAATACTGCCTGAACCTACTGGTGGCGCTCATTCCGACCCGTTAAAAGCCGCTACCACTCTCAAGCAAGTGCTGATGGAGAACTTAGACGAACTCAATCGTTTAACTGCTCCAGAACGCCGCCAACTGCGCTATGAAAAATTCCGCAAAATTGGTGTTTTTACAGAAGTTGCCCACTAACGGCACTGCATAATGATTTATTAGTAAAGCAGCAATGCTATAATTGCCTATGTGCTTAAAGATTTTTAACAATCTAGCCATAGGCATTTGTATGTTTGGCAAATCTACTCAATTTGATTGAGTGGGTTTTGTGTTATCAATTAATCTAATTTGAGTGTACGGCGTGGTTTTCCAGGCGATGATTTGTTGTCTTCATTGGTAAAACCCAAAATATGCCCACTATTGCACTGCATAATAACAGTTACTTAATGAAAATCATCAGATTTTTAGATTCCTTTAATCTATCCAAACCGACAAGTGTGAATAATTGGATGTTAATAGGCTTTGGGAACTGCCAAAAAATTGGGAGACACCATGAGTGTTGAGCAAAAACGACGCGCCCTGATTACTGGGGCAAGTAGTGGAATTGGGAAAGCAACGGCTTTAGCCTTTGCGAAAGCGGGAATAGATGTTGCCTTAGTCAGCCGTTCTTTGGATAAATTGGAGGCGGTAAGAGAAGCCGTAGAGCATACTGGAGTGGAAGCGAAAGCTTACGCTGTAGATTTAGCGCGGATCTCTGAAGTCAAAGAAAAGATCCAAGCGATTGCTCTTGACTTTGGTGATATAAACATTCTAGTAAACAATGCTGGCATCGCTTATACAGGTGCTTTGAGCGAAATCCCCCTAGAGGGCTGGCAGCAGGTAATTGATTTGAATCTCACCAGTGTGTTTCAGTGCATTGTGGGGATTTTACCTTCAATGCGCGATCAAGGCACAGGCACAATTATCAACGTCGCCTCAATTTCCGCCAAGCAACCCTTTCCTGGTTGGGGAGCATACAGCGTCAGCAAAGCTGGTTTGATAGCCCTCTCTCAAACCCTGGCACAAGAAGAACGCATTCACGGCATTCGTGTCACAGCTATTTGTCCCGGCGCAGTCAATACCGAACTTTGGGATACAGAAACAGTCCATATCAACTTAGACCGTTCTAAAATGTTAACCCCGGAAATTGTAGCTCAGTCAATTCTCTACACAGTTCTGTTACCACAACAGGCAGTGATTGATGAATTGACCTTGATGCCCAGTGCTGGCGCACTCTAATTAGTCCTTCGTCCTTTGTCCTTTGTCTTTTGCAAATGACCAATGACCAATGACCAATGACTAATAACTAATGACTAAACCATAATCAAGACTGAATCATGACTATTGCTAGTTCCAACGGTTCCAATTGCTCTCAATCACCTCTGATTCCCGATTTGGCAGAAGCCATAACTCCTAGACCCGATCGCAATACTCATAACGGGCGACAACCGGATGTATTCCCGCCAAAAGAGGAACAGATGGAGGAAATGAAGGACGCCGTGCGGACACTAATATTGGGAGTTGGCGAAGACCCCGAACGCGAAGGACTCCTCAAAACACCCAAGCGAGTGGCCGAGGCAATGCGATTTCTTACCAGTGGCTACACCCAATCTCTTGAAGAACTCGTTAACGATGCCATCTTCGATGAAGGGCATAGCGAGATGGTACTTGTTAGAGACATTAACTTCTTTAGTCTGTGCGAACACCACATGCTGCCATTTATGGGTAGAGCGCACGTTGCTTATATTCCTAACCAAAAAGTTGTCGGACTGAGTAAACTGGCCCGCATTGTTGAGATGTATTCCCGTCGCTTACAAGTACAAGAGAGGTTAACTCGTCAAATTGCCGAAGCAATCCAGACCATTCTAGAACCTCAAGGCGTTGCTGTGGTGATGGAAGCTAGCCACATGTGCATGGTAATGCGTGGCGTCCAGAAACCAGGTTCTTGGACTGTCACTAGCGCAATGGTTGGTGCGTTCCAAGAAGAACACAAAACCCGCGAAGAATTTTTTAACTTAATTCGCCATCAACCAGCATTTTTTTGAGTGCTGAGTGCTGAATGCTGAGTGCTGAGTGCTGAGTGCTGAGTGCTGAGTTAGGAGTTAGGAGTTAATTCACAACTGATGACTCCTAACTTCTAAGTAACTCAATAGACTTCTTGCAGAAGTGGGGTAAGGGGTAATATCATGTCCGGCTAATTAGTTATAATTTCCAAATCTATGCAGAAAACCCAAAAACCCCTGCCCTCTGCCCCTCTGCGGTCTTAATGATAAGTCTTTAACCGGACATGATATAAGGGGTAAAGGGGAAAGCGGCGATAGAATTACCCTTTCCCTTTCCCTTTAACCTTTACCCTTTCCCCCCTCTTGCAAAACTATTTTTGCAAGAGGTCTAATGTTCTTGAGACTGTGAAATAGCAGTGCTACTTTATCTAAATCCTTATCTCCTGGTGTCCGTTCCACACCACTAGATAAATCAACGCCGCTAGGATTAACCTGATTTAGGGCTTCCACAATATTATCGGCTGTTAGTCCCCCTGCTAAAAGCCAAGGACAATTGGGGTTAAATTGCTCTAGCATCGTCCAATCTAAAGTTTTGCCTGTACCACCCAGTTGTTGCGGATGGTAAGCGTCAAGTAGCAAAGTATCGACGTATTTTGTGTAATTATGTGCTGTGTCAAGATGCTCAAGACTACGAATTCTCAGTGCTTTAATAATTTCAATACTGGGTAAAGCTTGACGCAATTGGTAGCAAAAATCTAGTGATTCATCTCCGTGTAACTGCACACCTGTCAATCCAGAATCAGCAACTATCTGGCTGATTTCAGCGATAGTAAAATTGGCAAAAACCCCAATTGTGTCAATATTTGTCGGGAGTTCTGCCACTGCTGCCCGAATTTGGGATGTAGTCACGTAACGAGGTGAGTTTGGCACACAAATAAATCCTAGTGCCGTTGCGCCTAGAGAGGCGATCGCTATAGACTGCTGTGGTTGAGTAATGCCGCAAATCTTAACACGCATATAAATTTAACAAATTTAAAATAATATCAACAAATTCTAAATTATCTGAAAAACTTTTGTGCCTTGGTAATTTTATAATCTTGTAGGTCTACATTTTAGGAGACAAAAGCTTGATTTCATCTATTTTACTAGCAGCCCAGGCAACTGTTCCCCCAACACCCGCGTGGAATCCCACAGTAGGAATCATCATCAGCATCAGCAGCTTAGTAATAGTTTTACTAAGTACTAGGATTGAAAAACCCTTAGTTGGTCCCAAGTTCCCCATCCTGCCGATTAGTATTCCAACATTCGTTGCAGCGATGGCTTTTGGTCATATTATCGGCGTTGGCATCGTTTTAGGATTGACTAACATTGGCCGTCTATAGTTTTGTGATGACAGAGGTGTTACTTGTAACCCCGCTATCAATGCAAAACTTCTAAAACCGATTTTGGGCAGGGGAAGTAGGGAGCAGGGGAGGAGGGGAGCAGCACTTCTCTACGAGAGGCTGCACTTCGACTAGGCTCAGTGGCCACGCCAACGGCTACGCTCTGTTACCGAGGAGAAGTTGCAGTGAGTCTTTCCCTTCTCTCCCTCTCCCTCCGCTTCCCTGCCTCTTATGCCTCATGCCCAATTCCCAATTCTAGAATTTTGCTTACAACCATTAATTGTCTATTCTAGAAATAAGAGCATTTCGTAAATCGGCACTACCGAGTTGATGCTCAGAAGTATATGTATAAGTATATACGTAAATATTGCAGTATAGGAATTACTGGCGATATCTAGTTTTAGGGCAGTGTAATGCAAACAAATTGGAAAATTGGGTCATTATTTGGAATTCCCCTGTTTTTAGACCCGTTATGGTTTGTGATTTTAGGGTTGGCAACCCTGAATTTTGGGGTAGCTTATCAGGAATGGGGGTCTGTTGTAGCTTGGAGTGCTGGGATAGTTATGGCACTGCTGCTATTTGGTTCGGTGTTGTTACATGAGTTGGGTCATAGCTTGGTCGCTCGATCGCAAGGTATTAGAGTTAATTCAATTACCTTATTTATGTTTGGCGGAATTGCTGCCATTGAAGAAGAATCTAAAACTCCTTTCAAAGCCTTTCAAGTTGCGATCGCTGGCCCTTTGGTGAGTATCATTTTATTTGTCCTGCTCCGCTTGGCAGCTTTTGTGATACCTGATACTAATCCCCTCAGTGTGATGGTCGGAGATTTGGCGAGAATTAACTTAGTGGTGGCTCTATTTAACCTGATTCCTGGCTTACCTCTAGATGGGGGGCAAGTGTTAAAAGCAGCACTATGGCAAATCACAGGTAATCGTTTTCAAGCTGTACACTTGGCTGCAAAGTCTGGGCAGATATTGGGTTATGCTGCGATCGCTTTCGGATTTGTTGTAGATTTCGTCACCAGAGAGTTAGTACTTGGTTTGTGGATTGCGCTGTTGGGTTGGTTTGCTGTCCGCAACGCTAACACCTATGACAATATGACTACGTTGCAAGAAAGTCTACTCAAGGTGGTGGCAGCCGATGCGATGACTCGTGACTTTCGCGTAATTGATGCTGACCAGACATTGCGTTCCTTTGCCGATTTATACCTCTTAGAAACCACTCCCTCACAAGTTTATTTTGCCGCTTCTGATGGACGTTACCGGGGTCTAGTTTCCATTGACGATTTCCGTTTAACCCAAAGGAGTGAATGGGAAACCAAAACTTTACACAGCATAGTGCATCCCCTGACAGAAATACCTACCGTTGCAGAATCAACATTGATCGCTGAGGTAATTAAGAAGCTAGAAAATGAGCAGTTACCGAGAATTACCGTCCTTTCTCCTGCTGGTGCCGTAGCTGGTGTAATTGACCGGGGAGATATTGTGCGATCGCTGGTACAAAAATTAAATTTGCAGATAACCGATGCTGAAATTAAGCGCATCAAGGAAGAAGGTAGCTATCCGCCTGGATTGCAACTGGGAGTAATCGCGAAATCAGCTACAAATTAAACGTCACACCCTCGTCATAGGTTTGCAATAGATACGTCAAAAGCGTGTGTGATATTGAATTTGGTATTTGGTTACAAAATGCTTTTTTTGGGTAAAAGGTAGGACTTCCTACCTTTTTTATTTTTCAAATTAACGTGAGTTCAATAACCTCTCCCTGCCTTGAACTTTAGTTCAAGTCTTTCCCTCTCCGAATCGGAGAGGGACGGTTTTACGTAGTAAAACCAGGGAGAGGTTTCTTTGACATCGCCTCAGATGATTGGGAAATTATTAAAACTTCAAGTTTAAAGCGAGTAAAATGTAAGTACGTGATATACTACGTCTCTCACTTACCCTGGTTTTATGGCACTGCCAATTGTTGCAATTATCGGACGCCCAAATGTGGGCAAATCCACCCTGGTTAATCGACTCGCCGGGGAACAAACGGCGATTGTCCATGATGAACCGGGAGTGACACGCGATCGCACTTATCTACCAGCTTTCTGGAATGATCGTGAATTTTTAGTGGTAGACACTGGTGGTTTAGTTTTTAACGATGATACCGAATTTTTACCACTGATTCGCCAACAGGCAATGACAGCCCTTGCAGAAGCGTGTGGCGCTATTTTTGTTGTCGATGGTCAAACAGGCCCCACATCGGCAGATTTAGAAATCGCCGAATGGATGCGCCAACAACCCGTACCTGTCTTACTAGCTGTAAATAAATGTGAATCCCCAGAACAAGGCTTAATGCAAGCTGCCGAATTTTGGGAATTGGGATTGGGCGAACCTTATCCCATCTCCGCGATTCATGGCAGTGGCACAGGAGAATTACTCGACGAGTTAGTTAATCACATCCCTGCTATTGAAGACATTCCAGAAACGAATGAAATCAAAGTAGCAATTGTGGGACGCCCAAATGTGGGCAAATCGAGCTTACTCAATGCTTTTGTCGGGGAAGAAAGGGCAATTGTCAGCCCTATTTCCGGCACTACCCGTGATGCTATTGATACCGTCATTGAACGAGCCGGACAAACCTATCGCTTGATTGATACCGCCGGCATTCGCAAAAAGAAACACATCGAATACGGCACAGAATTCTTTAGTATTAACCGGGCTTTTAAAGCGATTCGTCGCGCGGACGTGGTTTTATTAGTAATAGATGCTTTAGATGGAGTCACCGAGCAAGACCAAAAATTAGCTGGGCGGATTATCGAAGATGGTCGAGCTTGCATCATCGTCGTTAATAAGTGGGATGCTGTCGAAAAAGACTCTTACACAATCTACGACTACGAAAAAACTCTGCAATCGCGGTTACATTTTACCGAATGGGCAGAAACAATTTTTGTGAGTGCCTTATCAGGACAAAGGGTCGAAAAGATTTTAGAATTGGTGAAAACTGCGGCTGAATCACACAAACGCCGTGTCAGCACATCAGTGATTAACGAAGTCTTAACAGATGCCGTGAGTTGGCATTCACCGCCGGCATCCCGTGGTGGGCGTCAAGGGAAGATTTATTATGGTACACAAGTAAGTAGCCAACCACCAACGATCGCACTATTTGTCAACGACTCGAAACGCTTCAACGACAACTATCGACGCTATATTGAACGCCAATTCCGGCAACAACTAGGATTTAAAGGCACGCCAATTATTTTACTGTGGCGGAGCAAGAAAGTCCGTGATGCCGAAAGTGGTAATGTTAATAGAGCAACTCGCGTCAAAATAAGTTAAGAATAGAGACGCGATGAATCGCGTCTGTACAAATAGAGATGCGATTAATTGCGTCTGTTAGGAAAGACGTGATGAATCGTGTCTGTACAAGAGTTATGAGTTAAAGCCAAAATTGCTAACTACAGAACCCTATCGACTTGAGTTTGATAGCGGCACAAGGTAAAAGTTATGAGTTAAAGTCAAAACTCCTAACTCTTCATTTCTCACTCGTAACTCTAAAATGGATTTATTGCGATCGCTGCCACTTGGACTTTATTTAGAACAACCCCAAACTTGGCTGCATAAAATCGATCCGCGAGTCAAGTTCGCCTGGTTGATGAGCTTTTTAACAAGCTATGTTTTAGCCAACAACAATTGGCGGGTGCTGCTGGTGGTAATATTAATCGTTGCCACCTTGATTGCGAGAATTCCTCGACGCGTATGGCAGCAGCAAATGGGTTGGCTATTAATGCTATCGTTTTTTGTGCTAGCGATCGCAGCCATCAGTCCTGATGGATTGGGTGTAGATTATCAGTCACGCCTGCCAGCTAATGAACAAATCTTAACCCAGCAAGCAAACTCTAATAATATTAAAGAGCCACCAGCCAAGAAAAAAGCATACAGCTACGTACTATTTCACAAAGGCCCGGTTAAAGTAACTCGCTACTCATTGAGTTTGGCAGTACGCCTGAGTACACTTATATTTACCGTCATTTACAGCACCAACCTGTATCTGCTGACAACCGCACCAGAAGAAATCACATCTGGTATAGAAAGCTTAATGCAACCCTTGCGACGCTTCAAGTTGCCTGTCACAGAAATTGCTTTAACTTTAACCTTGTCCTTGCGCTTCATTCCCTTGGTTTTAGAAGAAGTACAAAACTTATTTCGCTCCGTAATGACAAGGGCAATTAATTGGAAAAAGCTAGGATTAAAAGGAACATTCAAGGTTTGGATGACAGTCGCAGAGAGACTTTTAGAAAATCTCCTCTTACGAGCCGACCAAATGGCAAATGCCATGATGGTGCGGGGTTTTACCAGTCCCAATGAGCATCGAGTCCAGTGGCACGATTTACGATTAAAAGGGCGTGACTGGCTGGCGATCGCAACTTTAATCTTATTCTGGGGAATACGACTAGCTATAGGAACTCAGGCGTAATTTTGCACCGAAAAAATGGTAAGAGGTAATACAGCAGAATTCAGGAGTCAGAAGTAAAACATTAAATCGCCGTCTCTACCAAAGACTAATTATTGTAGAGACGGCGATTCATCGCGTCTTGCCTTAACCGAGTATTGAGCTATAGGTAACAATATATAGCTAAGTGCTGAGTGCTGAGTGCTGAGTAAAAATCCAGTTTTTTCAAGACTTTGAGCAATCAACACTGTCCTAATCTGTGTGACTACGGCTATAGTAGCGTAATTTGAGTAGCTACCCAGCCATAAAATTGATCCCCTAGCATTTCTTGTAGATTTTAGATAATAACCAGCGTTACGCGAACACTACAAACTAATCTTAAGATTTTTGACCGAGTACCCTTATGAATCTCTGCACAATGCTCAGACACCAATTCCACCACTGAAAATACTGGATAATCAATAGACCTTTTGCAAAAATGGTAGTTTTCTTTCCAGTACCCAATTTTGTGCCATTGGGCGACAGTTGTGGCAGTATGGAAAGAAGTTGAAAAATTCGCCGTTGCCGTTGGGAATTTCAAAGGGTGTTTTTCCTTGCCACGTCAAACTTTCAACCAGAGGATCGGCAATCTTTTGTGCCTTGTCCCTACAGATTACTAAATTGAAGTCACCAAAGCAGATGGTGATATTTGTCAAACAGCCTCTACTCTTTGAATCTACGCTTCGCGGCTTCGTTGTACTATTGCGCTTCACTACCACTAGCTTCATCTGCTCATTAGGAACTAGATCAAGGTCTTCGTAACCGCAGCTTCGCATTTTAACCAAATATTCTGGCGAATGTTGGTATTATCGTCTGAATGTTTGGAATTCACTGCGAAAAGATATATATACTTCCACTTTGACTACACCTTGACTCTTAAATGAATCCAGAAAACGCAGAAACTTACATAAACCATCCAACTTGGGGTTTACTCTACAAAATCTGTATGGTTGATGAGAACCAGGATTTGTTCACCACACTTTATGCCCAGCGCTTATTTTTTTTGGTGGCAAATGATGTTAAAGGTGTTAAATTCCAGTCTCTAGGACGTACTGAGGCGAGAATGATGTTGGAAAATCGCTTACGTACCCTGCGGCGCAGTGGGCATTCTCAGGAGTACGATCAGCTTCAGAGTGTTTTCCAGCGCACCTTCCAATGAACAGTTCGATTTCTGAACGTATTCTTTCCATTCGTTCCTCACTACCAACGTCAGTCAAATTGATTGCTGTAAGCAAGCAAGTTTCTGTCCAGGCTATTCGGTATGCATACAACGCAGGAATTCGTGATTTCGGGGAAAGTCGTATCCAAGAAGCTGCCAGCAAACAAGCCGAGTTGCAAGACTTACCGGATATTACCTGGCACTTTATTGGACATTTGCAAAGCAATAAAGCCAAAAAAGCCATCGAGCATTTCCCTTGGATTCACTCCGTGGATAATTTGAAGCTGGCACAGCGCTTAGACCAATTGGCGCAACAGCTAGGAGTCAGTCCCCAGGTTTGCCTGCAAGTGAAAATTCTCCCCGACCCCAACAAGTCTGGTTGGAGTGTGCCAGAACTTTTGGCTGATTTACCCACACTCAATCAATACAAAAGTTTACAAATTCAAGGTTTGATGACAATCCCGCCATCAGGATTAAAAGATTCCGAAATTCTCAGTGTGTTTAATCGCAATCGTGAGCTAGCCAAAGAAATCCAGGAGCAAAACTGGTCGCATATTAAAATGCAGCACCTATCTATGGGTATGTCAGGCGACTACGAAGTGGCAGTGCAAGCAGGCGCAACGATGGTACGATTAGGAACCATATTGTTTGGCGATCGCTATTAGCCGATTAATCATCAGCTTTACTCTTGGGTATTAATAGAAGCTAAAGATTTGATGACAAGAATTTTCTAACAGACTGGTGCAATCGGAAACAAAGGATATAGTATTGACAAGAGTAATCGCCAAGAGAAAATGGGGTATAAAGAAGTTTCCTTCGGATAAACCTTAGGATATAATCTTTACTCATTATTATGTTTAGGCGATGCACAGACCTTTCCAATAAGTGTCAGTTCATCGCCAAAACTCGTAATATAGGCTACAACTAGCAATAAAGTTGCTGAAGTATCCATTGATGTAGCGTATACCGCCGTAGGCATCGCTCTTAACTCAATCTAATCCTCAGCCAAGTCAATGCAGGCAATTCGCATCAGGAGAGTACACGCACCATGAACAACATATTTTCCAAACTCAGAGACTTTGTGGGTCTAAATGAGCAAGTGGAATACGAGTATTACGAAGAAGAACCAGAAACAGATAATAATAATTACCAAAATCTGTATCAGCAAGAAAATCCCCAGCCAGCACCACAAGAGAGTCCAGCCGCTCAAAATCGACGCTGGCGGGAACCAGTGCCTACAATGGGAGATGATATGACAGCAGGTTCAAAGCCAATGGGGAATGTGATTGGTATGCCAGGAGCAATTAACGGAATTTCGGAAGTTTTAGTACTCGAACCACGCACCTTTGAAGAAATGCCCCAGGCAATTCAAGCGTTGCGCGAACGCAAGTCAGTGGTATTAAATCTGACAATCATGGACCCAGATCAAGCTCAACGAGCAGTAGATTTTGTTGCAGGTGGTACTTACGCACTAGATGGACATCAAGAGCGCATCGGTGAGAGCATCTTTTTGTTTACACCAAGTTGTGTCCAAGTTAGCACCCAAGGTGGCGTTCTTCATGAAGTACCACAACCACCAGTACGTCCCTCTCGTCCGACAACAGGTACTCCAAATCAAACCTGGGGCAACGAAACTAACCGGATGGCACAATAAAGTTAAATTAGTATTTAGTCCTTTGTCCTTTGTCATTTGTCCTGAGTTTTGCTCATGGTGACAAATGACAAACGACTAATGACTAATGACCAATGACTAATGACTAATGACTATAAAATTTGGCCTAATTGGTGGTGGGGTAATGGGAGAAGCGCTCTTATCCCGCCTTATCACGCGTGGAATTTATCAATCATCAGAAGTCATAGTTAGCGAACCACTATCTTCACGCCTAGATATTTTAAAGCAGCAATACGGTGTTGCTGTAACGACAGATAATAGCCAGGTTTTCACCGAAGCAAAAGAAGTTCTATTTTTGGCGGTGAAACCGCAGGTATTTAGCGCGATCGCTCAAGAATTAGCAGATATTGATATTCTTAATAGAGAACATTCACCTCTAATCATTTCTATTTTGGCGGGTGTGCCCTTAAGTCAGCTAGAAGCTGCATTTGTGCAATTGCCAGTGATTAGAGCAATGCCCAACACCCCGGCAACAGTGGGAGCAGGAGTTACCGCGATTTGTTTAGGTGCATATACCAATGCCTTGCATCACCAAATAGCACAGCAAGTTTTTTCTGCCGTGGGTGAAGTCGTGGAAGTTTCAGAAGCGCTGATGGATGCAGTTACAGGGCTATCTGGTAGCGGTCCCGCTTACGTGGCGCTCATGGTAGAAGCACTTGCAGATGGCGGAGTAGCCGCAGGTTTACCTAGAGTAATTGCCAATCAACTAGCCTTGCAAACCGTACTGGGAACAGCAAAACTGTTGCAGGAAACCAAAATGCACCCAGCAGAACTCAAAGATCGCGTTACCAGTCCCGGCGGTACAACCATTGCGGGGATTGCGAAGCTAGAACAGGCAGGATTTCGTTCCGCTTTAATTGAAGCAGTCAAAGCTGCCACAGAGCGATCGCAAGAACTGGGAAAATAATTTAAGAGTCCTTTGTCATTTGTCCTTTATCCTTTGTGAAAAACTAATGACTAATGACCAATAACGAAGTTGACAAAAGACTCGTTAATATAGTAAACAATCTGGTTGCAAATGTGATTGAGTGAATTATCCTGCACCGTCTCCAGAACTTGACTTAGGGTTTATATTTCCCTTTGAACTGGATCAGTTTCAAAAAGAAGCGATCGCGTCCCTGAACGCTGGGCGCTCCGTAGTTGTATGTGCGCCCACAGGTTCGGGCAAAACATTAGTCGGGGAATACGCCATTTATCGCGCCCTAGCGCGAGGAAAACGCGTATTTTATACTACTCCCCTGAAGGCGCTGTCAAATCAAAAATTACGTGACTTTCGGGAAAAATTCGGGTTCGAGCGAGTCGGGCTGTTAACTGGAGATGCTTCCATTAACAGAGATGCACCGATTTTGGTGATGACCACAGAAATTTTCCGAAATATGCTCTATGGCACACCCATCGGGCAAATTGGCATCTCATTAGTAGACGTTGAAGCGGTGATACTTGATGAGTGCCACTACATGAACGATCGCCAGCGCGGTACAGTTTGGGAAGAATCAATCATCTATTGTCCCCGTGAAGTGCAACTGGCAGCCCTCTCAGCAACAGTTGCCAATAGCGATCAACTCACCGATTGGCTAAATCGCGTTCACGGCCCAACTGACCTGATTTACTCCGATTTTCGCCCAGTCCCCTTAGAATTTCACTTTTGCAATCCCAAAGGGTTATTTCCCCTGCTGAATGATAGCAAAACCAAAATTAACCCCCGCCTTCAGAAGAAGAAGGGAAAAGGGGGAGAAAGGGATAGAGGGAGAAATGGCAGACCGGAAGCTCCAGGAATAATTTATACCTTGAGCCAGTTAGAACAACGGGATATGCTCCCAGCCATTTACTTTATCTTCAGCCGCCGGGGATGTGATAAAGCGGTGGCAGAAGTGGGTGATTTATGGCTGGTAAATAATGAAGAGTCTCAGATTTTGCGGCAACAGATTGATGACTTTTTAGCCCGCAATCCCGAAGCAGGACGTTCTGGGCAAATTGCACCCTTGTACAGGGGAATTGCTGCCCACCACGCTGGGATTTTACCTGCTTGGAAAGCACTGGTAGAAGAACTATTTCAGCAAGGGCTGATTAAAGTAGTATTCGCCACCGAGACACTAGCAGCGGGAATTAATATGCCCGCCCGGACAACGGTAATTTCTACCCTTTCCAAGCGGACTGACACCGGACACCGCCTGTTGAACGCTTCCGAATTTTTGCAAATGGCGGGACGAGCAGGCCGCCGGGGGATGGATAAACAAGGTCATGTGGTAACAGTCCAAACTCCCTTTGAAGGAGCTAAAGAAGCCGCATATTTGGGAACATCGAAGCCAGACCCTCTAGTAAGCCAATTTACACCCAGTTACGGCATGGTACTCAACTTGCTGCAAACCCACACCCTGGAGCAAACCAGGGAACTGATAGAGCGCAGTTTTGGGCAGTACATGGCGACCTTGCATTTACGGCCAGAATACGATGAGATTGCCGAATTGCAAACCCAATTAGCTCAACTTCATGAACAAATCGCCGCAGTTAATGAAAATGAACTGGCTGTTTATGAAAAATTGCGGCAACGCCTGAAGGTGGAACGCCAGATATTGAAAACCTTGCAAGAGCAAGCACAGGAAAACCGCCAAGAAGAATTGGTGATGATGTTGGGCTTTGCAGTGTCAGGAACTCTGTTGAGTCTCAAGGGCAAAAATATCACAGTATCTTCACCCGTAACCGCAGTTTTGGTGGGTAAATCGCCTGGTTCTGGTCAAGCTCCTTACTTGGTATGCTTGGGGCACGATAACCGTTGGTATGTGGCAACTACAGGGGATGTAGTCGATTTGTATGCCGAACTACCGCGAATTGAAGTGCCGCCTAATGTATTACCACCACCAGAGATGCCTTTGAAGCCAGGACAATCGCGCCGTGGTAACGAAGAAAGCTTTGCGATCGCTGTGCGTATTCCCAATCCGATAGAATCTTTGCATCTAGCACCAGAAGTAGCAGAACAACTCAGTAAAGTTACTGCTGTTCAAGAGCAATTAGAAGCTCATCCCCTACATCAATCAGGCAATGCGGCAACGCTTTTCAAACGTCGGGCCCGCTATGTCGAACTAGAAGCCGAACTCGAACAGTTGCAGGGGCAAGTAGAGCAACAGTCACAACGTCATTGGGAAGAATTTCTCAATTTAATTGCCATTCTGCAACATTTTGATGCTTTGGATAACTTAGTTCCCACACAATTAGGGCAAATCGCTGCCGCCATTCGAGGGGAAAATGAATTGTGGCTGGGTTTAGTATTCGCTAGTGGTGAATTGGACAATTTAGATCCGCATCATTTAGCAGCAGCAGCAGCGGCTTTGGTGATGGAAACGCCCCGCCCAGATAGCAAAGTTAATTTTGACCTTAGCAATGAAGTGGCAGAAGCCTTGAAAAAATTGCGGGGAATTCGCCACCAAATGTTCCAACGACAACGGCGGTATAACGTAGCGCTGCCGATATGGTTGGAATTTGAGTTAATTGCCATAGTCGAACAATGGGCGCTGGGAATGGAGTGGACTGAACTCTGCGAGAACACTACCTTGGATGAAGGCGATGTAGTGAGAATTTTACGCCGGACTTTGGATTTATTGTCGCAGATACCCCACATTCCCCATTTGCAAGACTCTTTCTTGCGTAATGCCTATCGGGCGATGCAGTTGATTGATAGATTCCCTGTGAATGAGGTAGTTGAATAAATAGGACGCTCTGACCGAGAGTATTTAATCATTTCTGTGCCTCTTTTTCTCTCAGTACTTACACAAAAATAGATACTGTTGGGGCAATTCATGAGTTGCCCCAACAATGAGTTTACATGTAGCCAAATAATAGTAGTGGTACTTAGTTAAAAATGCTTTTTTGATTTCGTATATCTTTTATACGTGATTAATCACGTGTATCTAACAAAAGTTATAGTCGCTATCAGCGCTATTCAACCTTAGTACACCAAGTTTCCAGTACCGCGCAACTGACGCAAAGAATTTACACACAATGGACAGTCGCAACCAAACGTCTTAATTGCAGCATCACTTTCCTCTTCAGTAAAGTTCAACATGGCAACATTCTGATCTGATACTGATGTGGCAAGAGTTGAGGAACGTGTAGAGGTATAAGGTTGCTTTCTCTCTGAATCTCGAATGCACACAAAATCTTTTCCACCATGTGGGTTCGTAATACAGGTACGACCATCTTGTGTGTGCATTAATCGCAGAGCCATACTAGCATGGGCAGGGTTAAATGCCGCTAGCGTAGACATCATCGACACAAAAATTGAGGAAGTGGAAAGCAAATTCAGAAGAATTTTTTTGTTCATAAATTTCCTTGAGAAAATTGTCTACTAAATTAGGGTATTCGATTAACTTTCAAACTTCAAGTGAATTTTCCCTGAGAATAGCTAGATAGACACTTGTTACCCAAGAAAGTTCCACCTCTTCACCAGTTGGAGCGGAAATTATTTACTACATCATAATTCAACAATAAAACAGGCTTTATATCTAGCTTTTAGACGCAACGTTATGTAATTCAGCAAATTTCAATCCGTTATATATTCCAACGATGATTATTTGCTTGATGTAAGTATAAGAGCTTAATTAAATTAGAGCGATAAATCGCTCACTACGAACAAAAGTTATATTTTACATAATTCTATACAATTGAAAGCCACTGTAGCTATCTTTACAAGATTAAAAATCTTAATTTTAATTCACAAGATATATGATGTATTTAGTAATAAGTTTTAGATAGATTTTAATACTGTTCGGTTAAGACAAGAGACGCGATGAATCGCCGTCTCTACAATAATCAGTCAGTTTTTCGTGTTGATGGCGATTTATAGCATCTTTAGTGATCTAGAATTTTCATCAAAAAACTTAACCGAACCGGATTGATAGAGATTCTCGTTCTTAAAATACCAACTTGTAAAAACTTCTTTTTTTCATTACATTTAAAAAAAAGCTCATATCTCAATTAATTTACTAGCCTACATAGAAAAAATGAAGCAGAAAGTACATTTGGAATCTTCAGATTGTTGCAGCTGTGAACATGACCATCACGAGAATCATAACCATGTTCATAATCACAATCATGATGAGAATCATAACCATGACCACAATCACGAACACGGTGGAGAATTTAATCTGAAAAATGAGATATTGCCTTTGGTAGCGATTTTAAGTTTATATGCACCTGGTATAATTTTTGAAGATCAATTACACAATACATTTTACTCAATAGGTGAATATCTGCTTTTTATTCCTGCTTATTTATTAAGTGGATGGAGTGTTTTAAAAACTGCTGGGCGCAATATAGTCAGAGGTAGAGTATTTGATGAAACGTTTTTAATGACAGTAGCAACATTAGGGGCGATCGCAATTCATAAATTACCCGAAGCTGTCGGAGTCATGTTATTTTATAAAATTGGAGAATTGTTCCAAGATATTGCCGTCAGTCGCTCCCGTAATTCGATCAAATCATTATTGGAAATCCGCCCAGACTATGCAAATATCCAAATAGAAGGAGAACTCAAGAAAGTATCGCCAGAAACAGTAAAGATTGGAGATATTATCGTTGTCAAGCCGGGAGAAAAAATTCCCTTAGATGGCGAAATTATAGATGGTAATTCGCAAATTGATACATCTGCATTAACTGGAGAATCTGTACCACGAACGGTAAGAATTGGAGAAACAGTTTTTGCTGGGACGATCAATAAAATAGGTGCGCTCGTCATTAGAGTCACAAAACTATTTGATGAATCTTCCATTGCCAAGATTTTAGACTTGGTGCAAAATGCCAAAAGTAAAAAAGCAGCAACAGAAAAGTTTATTACTAAATTTGCCCGCTATTATACACCAGTCGTAGTTTTTACATCTTTAGCAGTTGCAATATTACCTCCTTTATTCATTTCGGGTGCAACGTCTTCTGAATGGATTTATCGTGCCCTAATTTTACTAGTTATCTCCTGTCCTTGTGGACTCGTTATCAGTATTCCATTAGGTTACTTTGGAGGTGTGGGAGGTGCAGCTAGACGTGGTATTTTGGTTAAAGGCTCTACTTTTTTAGATACTTTAAATGCAGTTAATACAGTTGTTTTTGATAAAACTGGAACGTTAACAAAAGGGGTATTCAAAGTAGTAGAGATAGTACCATTAAATGGCTGGAATGAACAAGAACTGCTGCTAATAGCTGCCAAAGTAGAATCGCACTCAAATCATCCCATCGCTCAATCTATCTGCAAAGCTTATGGTGGAAAAATCGATGAGTTTGAGATCAGAGATTATGAAGAAATAGCAGGTTATGGAATTAAAGCCAACATTGAAAATAGGGTAGTAATAGCGGGAAGCGATCGCCTATTACATAGAGAGAAGATTTCTCACGCTAATTGCCAATTAGAAGGAACAGTTATTCATCTAGCAGTGGATGATATTTACGCTGGATATATTGTAATTGCTGATGAACTCAAAGAAGATGCGAGACTTGCTATTCAAGCACTGAAGCGAATGGGTGTAGAGAGAACAGTAATGTTGACAGGAGATAATCAAGCGATCGCTTCCCGCATTGCTCAACAGCTTGGCATAGATACCTACGAAGCAGAGTTATTACCTGAAGAAAAAGTGAATGCCATTGAGAAGTTACTCAGCACCGCCGGCAAGCGTGGTAAAGTTGCCTTTGTTGGGGATGGAATTAATGATGCACCAGTGATTGCTAGAGCAGATGTTGGTATGGCAATGGGTGGATTAGGCTCAGATGCAGCAATCGAAACTGCCGATATTGTAATCGTGACAGATGCACCATCCAAAGTGGCAGAAGCAATCCAAATCGCCAGAAAAACTCGCAAAATTGTTTGGCAAAATATTGGGTTTGCCTTAGCAATTAAAGGTATATTTATTGGGCTGGGTATTTTCGGGATAGCGACAATGTGGGAAGCTGTATTTGCTGACGTTGGAGTAGCAATGCTAGCAATTTTAAATGCAACTAGAGCGATAAAATAAAATTTTTGGAAAATTGGGAATCTATAATTGGGAAATTGTAGTAGTTAAACTATGAGTACTTCTCACTCATATTCTGCTACCCAATAGTAAAACCGATGAATTCATCAATCAAAAGCATTGCTATAGCTACTTTAGCTTTACTGCTAAACTATTCAGCAAACCCAGCCTTTGCACTACCTCAGAAAATCAATCACCCAATTACTGTTGCTAAATTGCAACCCTCAAAAGACACCTTAATTGTTCCTGGGGAAAGAGTAGGCCCGATAACACGCACAACCACCAAGCAGGATTTAGTCAAACTGTTTGGTGCATCCCATCTCGTTGATAAAACTATCTCTGGTGCTGAAGGAATAGGTAGTTTTGCAGCTACTCAGTTAAATCTAAATCAGGGGCGATCGCTCTTGGTAGTTTGGAGCGATAATACTCGTACCAAACCCCTAGATGTGCGTAATCTGGGTTTAGCTTGGAAAACCCGCGAAGGTATCGGTGTTGGAACCCCTTTGAGCGAATTACGTAAAAAATTAGGTGATTTTAAACTTTATGGATTGGCGTGGGACTACGGCGGTACTATTTTGTTGGATAGCAGTAAATTATCCCGTTATCAAGGCAAACTCATTTTACGAGTAGATACGGTTCCCAATGCTTCTGAAAAGTTCCCCAATGATTACCAATCAGTATCTGGGGATGGTACTTTTTCTTCCAGCAACCCCCACTGGAAACCTTTGGGGATTAGGCTTACAGAAATTATCGTTGTATTGAACCCAAGTCAGTAGTGGTATGTTAAACATCAGTTTGCTTGCTAGAGCTTAGAGTAACTATGAAGACAAGGTTCTCATACTGAGTCTTTGAGGCTGGTAAAGCAGTTAATTTTTAATTAGAACAGCAACTTCTTGATGAAGAGATAAAACTGGCACATCTTAAGCGACGATCTGGATCATATTGAGTCTGGATTGCAATCATGAGATTTATGTAAATATACAGTTATTTGGTGCATAGAAATCAAAATTTACTCACCTAGAAACAAGGAAAATAGAGATATTCAGTTAATTGGTGTTTGTTTATACTATTTAAATTTTTTGTAGTGGTTATACTCATAACTTAGGTTCTACCTGGGAATTAGGAAGTGGCTTTGCCACTTCTTTTTATTTATCTAGTAGTCGAGTAAAAAATCGATTAAAAGTTAAAAGTAACTTTGTTGAACTTTTAACCTTTATTAATTGTTATACTATTTCACAAAATATCTGCTAGACATTCATTGGTAGAGGCGTACATCTATACACCTCTACAAACGATTCATTTCTTGCAAAGATTGTTGATAATAGTTATGATACCGTGTGCGTTTAATTGACCAAGCAGTCTGGCGGAATTTTTGTCATATAAACATGATGTTAGTCATTACTCATTGTATCTTGCCATCTCTCACGCCTGGGCTTGCTCTCCACATCGCGTGATCGCATTTCTTGCCAAGTCCCCCACATTAGGGATTGCTGTTTTTCAACATGGTTAATAAACTGCATAATTGAGTGATCTGCTTTGATGGGAGTTTTCAAATCAAACTGAATTGTTTGAAGAATCTTGATGTCACCCATAAGAAAGTACTTAGCTGCAATCTTAGTCAGCCATAGCACAACTCGATTGCATAACCAACCAAAAATTCCTTTACGTTTTTTAGTCATCAACAGAACTTGACCTTCAGTTTTTCCGCCTTCGTGGAGGCGAACTGCAACCATCATGTGGACATGGAAGAAATCAGGGCCAAGTGTCACAATGCCAATGCTACCGTACCAATAGCAAATACTGTAAGTTATGACATTTTTGTAGAAAAGACGGATGAGCTTAATCAAAAAGAAATTGTCTTTGATGGGTGTAGTATTACTGAAGATAATTGCATTCTCGTTTAGTTCGTGTCTTTCAAAAATAATTTCTAATGGCAATTGGTGAACTGTATTGAGGTGTTGAGCATCAATTGCATTAATCATCACTACATTGGGGTGACAGTTCAGCAAGAAGTGGGAATGGATGGCGACATCACACTCTTTTTGTTCTAATTCTGGAACAAAAGGTAGAGGTTGCTGTGGTATTTCTCCAGTCCAAACCCAAATCATCCCATATTTTTCAGCAGTGGGCCAAGTTTGTAATTTTAGGGAAGGTGGTACATCTAAACATGGGATATCAATACACATCCCCTCAGCATCAAACTTCCAGTGGTGGAAAAAACAACGTAGTGCATTACCCTCAACTTTGCCTTCAGCAAGGTGAGCGCCCATGTGTGGACAGTAGGCTTCTAAGGTAACTACTCTTTTATCTTTTCCCCGGTAAATTACTAATTCTCTACCCAAAATCGTGACAGGTTTTACTTCACCCACCCGCAGATTTTGAGAAGGTATTACCCAATACCATCCCTCAATAAAACGCTCTGGATTATTGAAAATTTTAGGTTTACGGATTGAGCTAGAAGTCTGCGAGTTGAGATTCATTTGTATGGTTTCACTTGAAGTGAAGCAGTTGATCTAGAAATAACATGAGGACTAGAAAAAAACAGTTACTTTCAGTACCATGACAAACAGTCACCCAATCAATAGCTCAAAGCAGAGAGGCAAAATATTAGGTAGAATTTATTAAATTTGTTAAAATTATGCTAGTCAGATATCAGCTTATATAAGCTGATATCCATTGAGAATAGATATTGGCAAAATTACAAATTAGTAACAGTTATAATTAGATAAAAATTTAAACTACTACGCCAATTTTTTTAAAATCTCAAATGACTTAATGAATTAAAAAAATATGTCATAATAATTACAATATTTGGGAAAATCTGCCGTGTTAACTCAGGAAACAGAACTGCTTTTAATTGGTCAGGTAACAGATATAAGCGGAATCCCCATTAGGACAATTCGCTATTACGAGAGTTTAGGCTTAATCCAATCATCAAGACGAACAGAGGGAGGCTTCCGCCAGTTTTCATTGGATGTGCTGACTCGTTTAGCATTCATTAAAAGGGCGCAAAATCTTGGTCTTAGCCTAGAAGAGATTGGAAATATTCTTCAGGTTTATGACCAAGGGCAAACTCCTTGTGGTGAAATCAAAGAAAAGCTTGAAGAGAAGGTCTTGCTAATCGAGCGCCAAATTGATCAGATGTTAACTTTACGCTCTGAAATCAAGGGATTACTTTCAGGCTGGAAGAATATCAGCGACCATCATGAGGAGACAATTTGTCCGATTATTCAAAACACCTCTCAGGACTGATACTAATCAGGAATCAGGACTTTTATAGACAAGAAACCACCACAACTCTAGTCCAATTAAGGCGAAACCAGCGATCGCAACCCCAACTTTCAAGCTCAAAGGTTGCTCAATGTGTTGAAATTGGCTGTTTTGCTCTGATGAATGGGCTGGCATTTCTGCAAATGCTACACCTGATGTTCCAGCGAGCAGCACTAAAGCTATCAGGCTTCCCCAAAGCGTTTTTTGACTGGACATTTCCTAAATTACCCTGCAATTATGAGCTAATTTTTGGTTGAAAGTTACGCAATCTCAGGGCATTGCTAACAACAGAAAGTGAAGAAAGAGCCATCGCAGCGCCGGCGATAATTGGATTGAGTAACCAACCAAAGATGGGGAACAAAATTCCCGCCGCAATGGGAATACCAATGACGTTGTAAATAAAGGCAAAGAAGAGATTTTGCTTAATATTGTTGATGGTGGCGCGGCTAAGTTGAATTGCTGTCACAATTAAGAGCAAATCGCCAGAAATTAGAGTGATATCGCTAGCTGCGATCGCTACATCTGTTCCCGTACCAATAGCAATTCCCACATCAGCTTGTGCTAGCGCTGGCGCATCATTAATGCCATCACCTACCATTGCGACAATTAAGTGCTGAGTTTTGAGTGAGAATTTACGAGAATTCTCTTTCCTTACTCCCCCGCCCCTCTGCTCCCCTTGCAAAGCTTGGATAATCGCCGCCTTTTGATCTGGACGCACTTCGGCAAAGATTCGCCCAATGCCAACTTGTAGAGCGATCGCATCAGCAGTTTTACGATTATCTCCGGTAAGCATTACTACTTCTAAACCCAACTTCTGTAAGGCTTTCACCACTGCTGCTGATGAAGGTTTTAGGGCATCGGCAATACCCATTATTCCTTGTAGTTCGCCATCTACAGCAATCAAAATAACTGTTTTACCAGCAGCTTCCCAGGCATCTTTATACTGCTGGAGACTCATAGTGTTAATTCCAAGTTCTGTTAACCAGCGTTGTGTACCAATTTGCACAAGCCGATTTGCCACAACTGCTTGCACACCACTACCTGCATTAGCTACAAAGTTTTTTGCATCTATTAAACTCACCTCTTGAGACTGGGCGTATTTTACAACCGCTTCAGCTAAAGGATGCTCAGAATTGCGTTCTACCGTTGCTGCTAATCGTAAAAGCTGGATTTCATTACCATTAGCCGTGCCGTTGACTGTTACAAAGTCTGTAACTGTCGGTTTACCCTGAGTCAAAGTGCCGGTTTTATCTAAAACAATGGTTTGAATTTTGTGTGCTAGTTCTAAGCTGTCAGCACCTTTAATCAAAATGCCATTTTCTGCACCTTTGCCCGTCCCAACCATTACAGAAGTGGGCGTAGCTAAACCCAAAGCACAAGGACAGGCGATAATTAGTACACCCACCGTTGTCATTGTGGCTAGGGTAAGATTGCCCGTGAAATTAAACCAAATGATGAAAGTGGCGATCGCAACGGCAATTACAGCTGGTACAAACCATCCTGTAACTCGATCTGCCAAGCGCTGAATGGGTGCTTTAGAACCTTGCGCTTGTTGCACTAGTTTGACGATTTGAGCCAAAAATGTATCATTTCCGATTCGTGTCACCCGAAACTGAAATGCACCCGCACCGTTAATCGTTGCCCCAATCACCTCATCTCCTGGCTGCTTTTTGACTGGCAAACTTTCACCCGTCACCATCGCTTCATTTACCGTTGAAGCGCCTGCAATCACTTCGCCATCTACTGGAATCTTTTCACCAGGACGCACTAAAATCACATCGTTGATTCTGACTTCAGCGATGGGAAGATCGATTTCTCTACCATCACGGATAACTCTGGCATCTCTAGCTTGCAGTCCGATGAGTTTGCGGATAGCTTCAGAAGTTTGTCCCCTAGCGCGATTTTCTAACAACCGCCCCAGCAAAATTAAGGTGATAACAATGGCGGCAACTTCATAATAAATATGAGGTATCAAGCCTTGAGCAATAAAAAATTTTGGGAAAACAGTGACAAACAAAGAATATAGATATGCCGCACTTGTACCCAAAGCAATCAGCGTGTCCATCGTCGCCGTATGGCGCTTAAGGGATTTCCAGCCATTCCGGTAAAAAGATCCACCACACCAGAACACAACGGGTGTTGTCAGCACTAACTGTACCCAAGGATTTTGCAGGAAACTTGGAATCAAGGGTAAATTTAGCCCAGTCATCATGGGCAACGACCCCAAAAATAGGAAAATGCTGATTACACCTCCCACCGCTACCTTGAGGGAGAGTTGGCGTTGTAATGCTTGCCGACTTGCTTTTTCACCATCATCTTCGGTGAGCAATTCTTCCTGAAGTGAGTCAGAAGAGTATCCCGCAGCTGCGATCGCACTTTGGATTTTCTCTAAATTCGTTAGAGAGCGATCGTATTTGATCGTAGCTTGCTCGGCTCCAAAATTAACGTTGCAGTCAATTACCCCAGAAACAGAGCGAATTGCCTTTTCGATATTGTTGGCGCAAGCGGCACAACTCATGCCTCGAAGTTTGAGTGTGAGAGTATCCATGCTGAGGATTGGGGATTGAGAATTGGGGAAGGTGGGGCCCCCTCTGGGGATTGGGGATTAGGGGTTAGGGATTGGGGATTAGGGGTTAGGGATTGGCAATTGGTCATTCTCCCAGTCCCCAGTACCCAGCCCCCGATCCCCTTAAGCAACTGGATAGCCAGCGGCAGCTAACGCTTCCTTAATTGCTGTTTCTGATGCTTGAGTTTCAACATTGACAAGCTTGGTTGTTGGATCGGCCTGAACGCTAGCATTGGCATCGACTGCCTGAAGTGTTTTGGTGATAGTGCTTGCACAAGCAGAACAAGCCATGTTGGGAACTGTGAGTTGGAGAGTCATAGATTTACGGGATAATATGAACAACTTAGCCGGATCGGGCTGGATGATTGAGACGTATCTCTCACACATTAGAAATAACTGGAAAGAGAGTCGCCTTGAATTTATCCTAGACTCTCTAGCCGACTGGAGAGTCTAGAGATTTTTAAAAGTTTTTCGCTCAACTTCAAATTTCTTTACAACTTTGGTTTGACTGAGTAACCGTTGCCCATCAAAACTACAACGTACTACAAAACACTTGTCATTTGATGAAACTGTGTGTTATTAAGGCTATATAATCACGTTAGTCAGAATTAACTTGTTGTTTTGCCCACAGTTCTGGAAAAATGACCTTCTGCACTAATTGAGACGCGGCTGCTGAACCCCAAGTCTCCTCCTCTCTTCACAACAAAGGGTCTTATTTAAGACCTTATTTGGAGTTTTCATGCAGCCAAAAAATCTTAAACGTCTCCTGCGTGCTTTAGAGCGGCAAGGTTTAGATGTAACTTATAACAATCGCACTTATTCAGTTCGTTTAGTTAATTCTCCGGATGCCCCTGTAGCAGAAGTGTTGCTGCCAGAAAACTTCCCCGTAGAAGCTAAGGCATTGAAGCAGTTAGCAAATTTAGCAAGCGTCCGTCACCCGTCAGGTGGATGCGTTTGTCGTGCCTGTGCTACGCCTGACTTTCACCCAGGTGATGCGGGTGTTGCCATTGGTTCAGTCGTAGAAACGGTGGGTCAAGTCATTCCTGGTGCTGTTGGTTCTGACATCAATTGTGGGATGCGCCTGCATGTTGTTGATTTGACAATCGACGAATTCCTGGCAAAGCGCGACCAATTCGTAGAACGGATGAAGGGGGATTACTTCTTCAGTACGCGTGATGTGACAATGACTGCTCAAGCAATGCGATCGCTATTTCAGTACGGAGTTCCCGGTTGGCTGGATGCCATGCTAGACCGGGCTACTGGGAGTGTAATCAAATCTGATTTACAACAACTTGCCCAAGAGAGCGATGGCTCCGCCAACGCCAGGGGCGAACGCATTTTCTTATGTGGTTCAATGGACGGTGACTGGAAACTAGCGCCTGAAGAATTGGTTCCCGATGCTGGACTAGTACGCGATGGCGGACTGGCAACCATTGGCGGCGGCAATCATTTTGTCGAAGTGCAACGGGTTGATAAAGTTGAAAATCGCCCACTTGCCCACGCCTGGGGAGTGCGCGAGGGACAGCTAGCTTTTATGATTCACTCTGGTTCTCGAAACGTGGGTAAGTATATTGGGGGAATGTGGCGAGATAAAGCTAAGGCGACTTGGCAAAAAGGTTTGAAGTACCCTGATTCTCAGATTTTTCCTCTCTCTACTTCTTCTCATCCTGAACTAGTTGCCAGTTACCTGCAAGCTGAGGCAACTGCTGCTAACTATGGCTTTATCAATCGCCTGCTGTTAGCGGAATTGCTACGTCTGCGTTTGCGGGAAGTATACAAAGATGTCGAAGCACCTTTAGTTTATGACTTGCCCCATAACATCACTTTACCAGAAGGTCAGGGATGGGTAACACGCAAGGGCGCTTGTCCTGCCCATATAGGACAACCAGTGATTATCCCTGGTTCGATGGGTGCTTATTCTTATCTGATGGTGGGTAAAGGGAATCCAGCATTTTGTAATTCGGCGTCACATGGGGCGGGAAGAATTCGTTCTCGCTTCGACCTCAGTCGCAAAGGTGCATCTCAAAGTCAGGCAGAACTGGGATTAACCGGAGTAGAATGCATCACCTTGCGTGAAGAACGCCGAATTGAGGAAGCACCTGCTGCCTACAAACCGATTCAGTCTGTGATTGATGTGCAAGTTGAGGCAGAAATGGTAGACGTTGTGGCGCGATTGAGTCCAGTGTTGACGTTTAAGGGGTAGCTGCCAAATAAAAAGCCCCTGGTGTTGACCAGGGGTATCCATCTTTATTCGACTCTCCAGTCCGCTGGAAAGTCTAGAGATTTTTAAAAGTTTTTCGCTAAACTTCAAATTTCTTTACAAATTTGGTTTGACTGAGTAACGTTACTCATCAAAAATACAACTGAAAAATCTCACTGGAGTTGTTTGAATTTATTATTTGCCGATAGCAATAACTCTTGAGCTTTTAAATAAACAGTTGTACCTTTTTCTACCTTTTCTAATTGGTTAATAATGCTGTGTAACTGACTAATTACACGATTGCGATCCAAATTTTTGGGGTCAGTGGGAATTGAAGCCATTAAGCTTTCTATTTCTCGTTGTGCCATCAAGAAAGCCTGTACAGAATCTGCCTCAGCTTGTCGTCTTACTTTGACTTGACCCAAGTTAGTCTCATAAGTTGCTAATAACTTTTGTGCTTGGGCATAGCCGACCAAATCTTCAGAAGAAATCTGTTTTAACCGATTAATCGCTTCTGACCATAAATTTTCTATTTGTTCCCATTCGCTGACTGTGTGCGGTGGATTTTGGCCAGCTTTTGCAGCTTGCCAAGAAAATTGCTGCGCTGCGGTAATTAAAGTACTGACGCGTTCATTTCCCGCTGCTAATCCCACAACTTCTTTAAAATCACGCTTGTAGGCATCTAGTTGATTTTGAGCAGTTCTTCCGGCTAAGGTTTGTCCGGGAATCTCTTCTAACTTATCCAGTGCTGAACGCCAAACTGCGATCGCCGACTTTTTATCGGTTACTGTTGTAGCAATTTGATACTGCTGTTTTGCATTCAATAATGCTTGACTATTATCAGTGAGCAAGGTTTGAGCGTTTTTTTCCTGAAAAACCTTGGCTTCTAGTTGTCCTACTTGACGACGCGCTGCATTCAGACCGTAAACGCTGAACCGCCAGTCATACCACCAATATTTGTATTCCGGCCAATCGTTAACTAACCCAACTGGCAAGTTATCCAAATGTGTTTTTGTCTGTTGCAGTTGTTGTTCACCCAACACTAAATCTGCTGCACTAGTGGGTTTTTCAATCAAGTATTCAGCTTGCTCAAGTGATGCCAAAGCTTGCCGATAGTGCTGTTCCATGCTCATGTAACTGGGTAGCAATAAAAAAGGCGTATTTTGTACCACAGTCCGACGAATTATTGGGTAAGGCAGATTCGCCAGCCAAACCACACCTGCGGGAATGCCGATAAGTACTGCTATCCATATCAACTTAGTACCTATACCTTTGTTGGGTTTGCTAGGTCTTTTTTGATGGGGTATACTGCTAACCTGCCCCTGTGTTGCTATTTCCTGTTCTAATTCAGCTAGAGTTTTCGGTTGTGATGGTTTTGCTGGTTGCTTCAGCCCTGTAGGTTGTTGGCTGATTACAGATGGATTTATCCCAGAAACATTTTGAGAGTTATTACGAGAAAATTTTTTAGTAATTTTGTGTAAAAAGGTCATATATAGATTCAGTGCTTAGTTTAGTATTCCCCAACTAAGCTCGAAATAAAAACAATACGTGGCTTTTTACAAAAGCTCTAAGGGTGCGATCGCTATTTTATAGTATTTTTGTACCCTGAAAAAGGGGTATCCACAGGTCATATTGATGTGCAGGTTGAAGCAGAAATGGTAGACCTTGTGGCGCGATTGAGTTCGGTGTTGACGTTTAGCTAAATAAAAAGCCCCTGGTCAATCGCCAGGGGTATCCATCTTTATTCCCTCATTTAGAATGGCATCTGTAAAGCTATAGTAAATCCGTATTAATGCGATAAACGCATAGCAATGATGATTATTTTGCAATTAGCTAGATGGAAGTTACTCAGTGGCATGGATGAGAGTGATGTCTACGATGGTCACTGAGCTTGTCGTACCACTTGCCTACGGCACGCTCCGCGAACGTGGAAGCAAGCTACGCAAAGCGTCTCGTAGAGAAGTGCGGGCTGCGCCTACGCTTTTCGCAATCTCCATTCAAAACATCGGATTGTGTTCATTATCCCAACACTTGCGATCGCTCCAATTTCTGCCAGTATGTTCGCATTCAGATGCATTATCTATCCAAGGAATCGATGTAGAGTGGTACGAGTTTCCAATGGAAGTGAATAAGCTAGCACTAAACAAGGGTAATAATAAAGATAAAACTATCAATGTACAAATTGGTAGAGTGATTAAATATCCAATGAGCAGTACAATGTTGCTACGAGTCAAAAGAAATGTACTTATTTTATTGTTCTTTTGACGAGTTTTTAAGCTGGTTTTGGAATTCAAAAAATGCATAATGCAACCCTATTAATGCCAGCTTATATAACAATCACATTTGATTTTTAAAAGCCAAGCGAACTGAGAGCAAGCCAATCAGGTTTTGCTCTCTAGTCTATTTAGCAAAAATCAAATATAAGTCTTATATAAGTATGGATTTTTACGTAAGAACATTATTCAAGCTATACACTCTGATGTCAAAGGCAGAAATGACGACTTCTTATAATTTTTAATTTTTGGGCGCAAAAAAAATTTTTACATGAAAATATGTTGAAGTTTTGGCAACCACTTTTGTGTAAATACTGATAAATTTAACTCACAGCGTTCTTTTGTCAATGCAGCAAGAATACTGATATAACGCTGGATTGTTACATATCTGTATCTGATATCAAAATTTGGTTAGCAAAATTTTGCGTAATGCTGGCAGTATAGAAGTAGCGTTAATATTTTCTTATGCCTAGAGATGAGAAATCTAAAGCTTTAGAAAGGGGTGTATCTGATGTTATCGGTTATGAAAATTTTTTAACTGAACTAAAAACACGAATTTCTAGCGTTCAGTTACGCGCCGCAATAGCAGTCAACAAAGAATTAGTATTACCCTACACTTTTGATTTTCTCAATTTAGGTGAAGATTTTCTGGAACCTAATTTTGAGCGTGCTTTAATCAACCACATCCGCGATTTTTTAATAGAGTTAGGGGTTGGTTTTGGTTATTTAGGTAGTCAATACCATCTTGAAGTTGGTGGTGAAGACTTTTATATTGATTTATTATTTTACCACGCACGTTTACACTGCTTATAGTGATTGACCTAAAAATTGAAGAGTTAAAACCAAAGTATTCCGGTAAGATGAATATTCTATGTTAGTGCAGTGGATGATTTCTTGAGGCAACCAGATGATCAGCCTATAATTGGAATGATTCTATGCAAGAGTAGAAGTAAGGTAATGGCCAAATATTCCCTGCGAGATATGCATAAGCCAATTGGTGTTTCTGTGTATCAGCTACAAGATATTTTGCTGGAGGCTTTGCAAGGTAATTTGCCAACGATTGAGCAGTTAGAAGCTGAATTGGAAACGATTACTAAAATTGAATTAAGGCTCGGTTTAGGTGCAAAACTTGAGGGAAAAATAATTCATCCACTTGGAGAGACAGTAGATGAGCAAAACGAAATCTAGCAATACTAACTTGACCAAAGAAAACGTGGTCAGCGGGAGACGCAAAGAAACGGAGAGAGTATTGAATAACTCCTCCGCGTCTTTGCGTCTTCAATAAACAACTACCACCAAATTCGATTTCCATTTTCGTCAACTCGCGCTTCCCGAATTACGTCGGAAATTTCTTCAGCATCTTTAACGTGGTGGAGTGCCTTCTTTTCGCCGTTGGGTTCATCCACAACAAAGTAAGTCGGGACTGTGATTGTGTCGCCTGTAATATCTGGTACATGATCAACAGCTGCCTGTTTAGCCTTCTCTTCAACTGATTGAGGCTTATCAGAAATTCTATCTCCTGGATTCGCGGTTAGGTTTCTTTCGTTCACATCTGGCTTTTCACGAGAATCCCGATCTTCGCTTACTGGTTGATTAATTTGATTTTCTTGATTTTTATCACTCATGGCGCTTTCAGTTATTAAAATATGGAACTCGACTAACAACAGCTTAAAAAATCAAGAGTATAAAGAGTTCTTTCTCTGGAGAGAGTTTGAGAATATATTTTGAAGAGATTTTGTGAGGAACATATCTTAGGTTATAGCCTAGCTCTGAGGTTTATAAATAACCTCCTCCTCCAGAAATAAATAATAATTAAAAATTACAGTTCAGGAACAACTCTTAAAAAAGCCAATTTTATGAAAATCAACCCACAGTAAACATAAATGTAGATTAATCCTAATGCGATCGCACCGTAGTATATTAGTAGACCTTGCTAGGCAAATCGCATCATCATGGAACATTCTTCTATTAATGGCAAAATTCCAGCGAGGATAAAAACACGCCAGGATTTTTAACCTATGTGCTAGGTACTACAGTTGCATCAGTAGCTATCGGATATCTATTTCCCAAAGTCAGCCAAAGTCGTCTCAGGGTCGAGTTGTTCGTGACCCAGCTAAACGTTCTTTACCACTAATCACTGTAATAGTCAAGCAAAACCAAATTCATTTGGTCGATCGCAGACCTGTTGTAGATCCTCGTTAAGCTACCAGTAAAAAATCAAATTTAACAATGCCACCATACTTTTTCAGCAAATTTATGAATTATAAAAGACTAACAAAAATTACTGCATGATTGAAATTTGTCGGGTAAGCTGACAACAGCAGTTTCATTCTCAAACCAATGACCACAAGTAGTCCCAAAATTTTAGCCCTGGACTTTGATGGAGTGATTTGCGACGGATTAATTGAATATTTTGAGGTAGCATGGCGTGCCTACTGTGAAATTTGGTCTTCTGCTAACGACACACCGCCAGATGATTTAGCTTTGAGATTCTATCGACTAAGGCCTGTTATTGAAACGGGTTGGGAAATGCCCATTTTAATTAAAGCCTTGATAGATGGAATTCCTGACGAAAAGATTCTTCATGAATGGGTGAGCATTGCCCCACAAATTTTGTTAAATGATAAGCTCCAAGCAAGAGAAATTGGTGCAAAACTAGATCACCAGCGAGATGAATGGATTACCACTGATTTAGGTGGTTGGCTGAGTCTGCATAGATTTTATCCGGCTGTAGTAGAAAAAATAAAATTAACTATTGACAGTGGAGTTAAACTATACATTGTGACAACTAAAGAAGGGCGCTTTCTAGAGCAGTTGTTGCAACAAGAAGGAGTGAATTTACCACCAGAAGCAATCTTTGGAAAAGAAGTCAAGCGTCCCAAATATGAAATTTTGCGAGAATTAATTCAGTCAGCAGAAGATAAGTCAGTTAGTCTCTGGTTTGTAGAAGATAGACTCAAGACATTACAGTTAGTCCAACAGCAAGCAGACCTTGAAGATGTAAAACTTTTCCTTGCAGACTGGGGCTATAATACGCAAGCAGAAAGGGAAACTGCTCAAAACGATCCGCGAATTCAGTTGTTATCACTTTCTCAGTTTGCCAAAGATTTCTCCGCTTGGCTTTAATATATTAAATATCTAGTCAAAAAGAGACGTAGCGCTGCTATGTCTCTACAAAGATTCTGAATGATGGATATTTAATTTCTGGACGTATTTATATAAATTAAATATGTATTTTGTAAATTTAGCTGAAATAATAACTCATAACTATTCACTCCTAACTTCGTACTTACTTTTATGCTTGACCTAACAAAACTGGCGCGACAAATGCAGGGTTTAAGTCAGCATCTTACCTTAGAAGCTGCTGCTAGTCGTCAGCGTTTAGAACTGGCACAACAACATTTAAAAAATGCTTACGAGTGTCAACAAGATTTAATCGATCGCCAAGAAAAATGGCGCGATCGCATTCTCTTTGCTAACGCTACCCCAATTGAGCCGCTAGAAACCTGCATCGATATCCCAGTTCCCCCCAAAATTCATACTGTCATTGCTACCGATGGTTCCCAAATTGCCCCCAACCATCACGAAATTGCTTATTGTTATCTCCTAAATATCGGCAGAGTCGTCTTACACTACGGACAAAATCGCCATCCATTACTCGATAGTGTGCCAGAAGTATTTTACCGCCCAGAAGATTTATATATGTCTCGGCAATGGGGAATTAGAACCGAAGAATGGATGAGTTTTCGCCGCACTGCTTCCGAAACAACGGTGTTAGCAGAACTTGCATGTGATGCAGCACAAGCGGAAACGCCGGCACTAGCGATGGTAGATGGTTCGCTAATTTACTGGTTTTTAGAACAGTTGCCGATGGATGCACGCGATCGCATTTTACCCCCTATCTTAGAAGCTTGGCAGCAAATGCGTGATGCTCGAATTCCTTTAATGGGCTATCTTAGCGCCTCTCGCAGCATCGAAACAATGAACTTTTTACGGTTATTAGCTTGTCCCCATCCAGCGCCAGACTGTAAAAGTCATTGCCCAAATCAGCTAGAAAAAGTACCTTGTAAAATTTTTGAACAGTTGCGAGATACTTCTGTTTGGGCAAGCAGACTCAAACCAGGACAACGCACTACTTTGTGGCGCAGCAATTCTCCTATTCTCGAACTTTATGGCGATCAAACAATTTACTTTTGCTACGTCCACGTTGGCACCGAAATCGCCCGAATTGAAGTTCCGGCATGGGTCGCCGAGAATGCAACCATGTTAGACCAAGCACTGGGACTGATGTTAGCACAAGTACAAAAAGGATATGGCTACCCTGTAGCGATCGCCGAAGCGCATAATCAAGCAGTAGTAAAAGGTGGCGATAAAGCGCGTTTCTTTGCGCTTCTCGAACAACAAATGATTAAAGCTGGTTTGAAAAACGTGGGAACTTCCTACAAAGAAGCCAGAAAGCGCGGGAGTATTGCTTAAAATAATTTGTAATGACGCTCCTGCGTCGCTAACGCTGCGCTAACGTAATTCATAATTCGTCATTGAATTCTTAACTACGAATTACACTTTGTGGTACTAATGCCTTGGCGGCTTAAGGACAATGACAGGTAAAAATTCTGATTAATTCAGTTTACTTAACACTTCTTATCTTAATTTTAAAATATAAATGTTTACTTTACAGCTTTTTAGGGAAACCTTTATTTAGTAGATAAATAAGTCAATCGCTAGCTTACTTAGTAGAAACTAGTAGATAGTTATTGACTCTACATCAAGTTAACTACGTTTTATTCGTAAGCAAAATAGTCTTTGCCATAACTGATATTAGGTGAGTCTCTAGGTTGATATATCTTATCAAAATGGTTGTTCAACTTCAGTAAAAAACGTACTAACTTATTTAACCTTTATTAAAAAAGATTCATACCTAAAAAGCTGATGAAACTAGTTAAATCTGAGTACAAACAATCTGAAGAAAAATACTCTCGATTTTTCTCACTTTCTATAGATTTATTGTGTATTGCTAATTTTGATGGTTATTTTAAGTATTTAAATCCAGTATGGACAAAAACACTAGGTTGGTCAATTCAGGAACTTGTTACTAAACCCTTTATCGAATTTATTCATCCTGAAGACCGTGAATCTACTATTGCAGCAGCCCAAAAAATTACACAATCTGTAGATGCAGTCAGCTTTGAAAACCGCTATCTTTGTCAGGATGGTTCTTACAAATGGCTATCGTGGAATGCGACTGGTTTTAGTGAAGAAAAGTTGATTTATGCAGTAGCTCGTGACATAACTATTAACAAAGAGAATGAAATAGCCCTAAAAAATTCTATCCAAGAATTAAAAGCTTTTAAATTTTCCTTAAATGCTCATTCACTGGTAGCTATTACTGATAGGACTGGAAGAATAACCTATGTGAATGACCTATTTTGTGAAGTTTCTAAATATTCTTCAGAAGAACTTCTAGGGCAAGATCATCGAATTATCAATTCTGGTCACCACACAAAAGAATTTTTTGCAAACTTATGGAAAACTATTGCCCAAGGAAAAATATGGAAGGGAGAAGTTCAGAATAAAGCCAAGGATGGAACTTTTTATTGGGTTGATACTTTGATCGCCCCAATGTTGGGACAAGATGGAAATCCTTATCAATATGTATCAATTCGTACAGATATTACACAGCGTAAGCTTTCAGAGTTAGCTTTATTGGAGCGATCGCGCTTGTCAGTTTTGAGTGCAGAAGTCAGTTTAGCTTTATCTCAAAGTGGCACACTTCCAGAAATTTTGCAAAATTGTACAAATACTATTTCCCAATACCTTGATATCGGCTTCGTTTGTATCTGGACATTTGAACGCCAGACAAACCAGCTACAATTACAAGCTGGCGTTCATTGCACAGATATTACTTGTAGTGCTTTGAGCGATACTCAAGATTTTCCAGATCATATCGCTTTAGTTAATAATATTATTGGCTCAATGATTCAAAATCATCAAGCTATTTTTAACCAAGAACTATCCGTTAATCATTCAGAAAAGCTTATAGAGTCTACATTTTCAATTTCTCGATTTTCTGCTTATCCATTAATAGTAGAGCAGCAAATAATCGGTATAATGGCTTTATTTAGTAAGCAATTATTTACCGAACCAACTCATAACCTATTAAATTGGATTGCTAATAATATTGCTGTAGCTATTGACCGAATCTGGGCGCGAGAAGAACTACTTAGCCGTCGGGAAGCCTTATTACTGCGTCTAGCTAGCCAAATTCGCAGTTCTCTTGACCTAGATATGATCCTAGAAACTGCTGTGAATGAAATTCGCAGCTTATTACAAATTGACCGTTGCTACTTTCTTTCTTATTTACCGCACCCATCCCAAGCAAGTCTAACTATTACCTATGAAGCACGAAACCCTAACTTAACAAGTATGTTAGGCAGTATTCCACTGCAAAAAAGCAATTTTTTTACTCAAAATCTTCTCTCTCAAGAACTAATCTGCATCGAAAATATTAATAGTAAATCACAACTTGATTATGATATGCAAGAACTTTTAACTGAGTTTGGGATCACATCTCAACTAATGCTACCAGTTAAGAGTAATTCCGGGGAGATTGGAGCAATTGTGTGCAGTCATTGTAGTGGCGATCGCATTTGGAATAACAGTGAAATTAGCCTGTTACAAGCTGTTTGCGATCAAATAGCGATCGCTATCGATCATGCACAACTTTATACCCAAAGTCGTGCTGCTACTTTAGAAGCTCAAACCCAAGCTGAAAAGCTCACTGAAACCTTGCATAAATTGCAACAAACTCAATCTCAACTGATCCAAAATGAAAAAATGTCTAGTTTAGGACAATTAGTCGCCGGAGTTGCCCATGAAATCAACAATCCAGTTAATTTTATTCATGGTAACTTAACCTATGCTAACGAATACTTTCAAGAGATGTTAACTCTCTTGCACCTTTATCAGCAACACTATCCCCAACCGGAAGTAGAAATTGAAGATTTCACAAAAAAAATTGATTTGGAATTCCTTACTAGTGACCTTTCTCAACTTCTTTCCTCGATGAATATGGGTACTAATCGTATCCGTGAAATTGTTTTGGGATTGCGAAATTTTTCTCGCCATGATGAAGCAGATAAAAAATTAGTTGACATTCATGAAGGAATTGAAAATACGTTATTGATTTTGCACCATCGTTGGAAAAATAATGGAATTGGCTTAGATATATCTATAGTTAAAGAATATGGTGATTTGCCTCTAGTTGATTGTTATGCTGGGCAGCTTAATCAAGTATTTATGAATATTTTAACTAATGCGATCGATGCCTTAGAAGATTCAATGTTAAAGAAAAAGACAAATCATAAACCACAAATTATAATTCGTACTGAAATTTTAGATAGTAAATTTGTCCTCATCCGAATTGCTGACAATGGATTAGGAATGGTAGAAGAGATTAAAAAGCGGTTATTCGATCCATTTTTCACTACAAAAGAGGTAGGAAAGGGAACAGGTTTAGGATTGTCAATTAGCTACCAAATTGTAGTAGAAAAACATGGTGGAATTTTGAATTGTCTATCAGAACCAGGAAAAGGCACAGAATTCTGGATTCAAATTCCCATTTAAAATACTTTACGTTTAAAAATACCATGTTTTTACGCAAAGCTGTACTTTGACATTTATTTAAAAAAAAATATGTAAATAGCCCTCTGCTCACATAGTATGTGTAACTGATAACTGATCTTAGTCTGCTCATGTGGACTAAGGTCAGTTAGTCGTTCCGTACTCTAAGATCAACTATCTATAATTTAAATTGAATTTTATGAACAAATGCTTAGTAGCACTGTGGCACGTTACTAGATATCGCTTATTCAGTAAAAGTAAAGTTTTGATTGTAGCGGTAATCATGGCGCTAATGAATACAGGCTGTATTGGAAAAGAATTTCAGAAAAATAAGCCTGTTGTGGATAGTGTCTCAAGTAAACAAAACTTACCAACTTTAAAAATTGGGATGCTACTTACACAAAGCCGGATAGAGCAAGAACGGATGATTAAACCCTTAAAAGAATACTTAGAGCAATCTCTTGGAGAAAGGGTTGATACTGAGTCGCCATCAAAAATTATTGGGGGACAAGGGAGACACAAAAAACTAGAGATCGATAAAGTGCAAGATGCGATCGCCAGTTCAGTAGATTTTCAGATTGCTAAGGATTATGAGCAAATAATTGACTGGCTATTGCAAGATAAGCTAGACATGGCTTATTTAGGGCCTATGAGCTATCTGGAGGCAATAGACCGGGGTGCTAAAATTGAACCGTTGGTTGCTCCCATTGATAAACATACGGGACAACCCTGGTATCGGGCGTGTATCATTATCAAAAAAGACAGTCTCATCAAAACCTTAAAAGACCTCAAAGGTAAACGTATTGCCTTTGTAGACAAATTATCAACCTCTGGGTATTTGATGCCACTGGCAACGTTCAAAAAACTAGGAATTGATGATCGTCAAAATTTTGCTCAAGTCCTCTATGCTGGTAGCCATAGTAATAGTATGGCTGCATTAGAAAATGGCATTGTTGATGCCGCAGCGACTAATATTCCCTCTTACTTGAAACGGCAAAAAAGCGGCAAGCTAACACCTCAAAATTCCAGAATACTGTGGGAATCTGCCCCCATACCCAATTTTCCAATAGTAGTGTCTAAAAAACTGCCACCTGAGTTAGTTCAACGGCTAAAGCAGGCTTTTATTAGTAGCCCAGAAGGTCTTGAGGATATTATCGGAACTGAGTCAGCCGGATACACCCTTGTTAGTCCTTCAGATTACGCTCCTATTGAGCAACTCCGAAAATATCTCAACTTAATTTCTGTTCCGGCAAAATGAAAATCTCCACAAAGTTTTTTACAGGTTCATCTGTGTCTGTCGGACTGATAATAGCTATTATCGTTGGCAATAATGTAGCTGTCCAACAAATTAAGCAGACTATCCGTGAGAAAAGCAATCAAACCACTGAAACTATCAGAGTTGCTCTGATTGCGGAAAATGCCTTGAAATCTGAAATTATTGAACTCAAAGATATTATCTTACTTAAAACTCAAGATACAGGAAAATTCAAGTTTTCAAAAGAGTTTTTAGACTCCCTGGATAAATTAGAAAAACTGATGCCAAATGCTACAGAAATTTCAGTGATTCGCCGCCGTCACCAGTTTCTTAGCCAGTTAGCAAGTCAACTAACTAATTGGAATTATCAGGACACTTCTTTAGTAGATTCCCAGCAATACTTTAGAGCCATCAATTCCTTTGATAGAGATATTGAGTTGTTCCTGAGTCAGGTGATTAAACGTGCGAACCAGCAGAACCTCCTAGTTGAAGATGAACTGGAAAATTTATATCAAGTGCAGAGAATTATCTCCTTTGTAGTTGTGCAAGTAATTGTAATGCTACTTGTTGGTAAATTTCTAGTTATTTGGCGTCCAATGATTAAATCTCTGGAAAAATTACAAGCAGGAACAGCAGAAATTGCTGCCGGAAACCTAGATTACCGTTTAGATATTCAGACAGGAGATGAAATAGAAAACTTGGCTAAATCATTTAACTACATGTCACTGAAGCTAGCTGAATCTCGTGAAACGCTGATGAAGAACACTGAATTAACCCAAATGAACCAACGTCT
Source organism: Nostoc sp. DedQUE12b (assembly GCF_034530835.1). Lineage (NCBI taxonomy): Bacteria > Bacillati > Cyanobacteriota > Cyanophyceae > Nostocales > Nostocaceae > Nostoc > Nostoc sp. DedQUE12b. The sequence goes on from NZ_JAVRCI010000010.1 coordinate 60,840, forward strand.
AGAGTTGGAGATTTCTGAACGGAAACAGGCACAATCAGAACTTCAGAAAGCCTTACAAGAACTCCAAAGCACTCAAGCCCAATTGATTCAAACAGAGAAAATGTCTAGTCTTGGTCAGCTTGTGGCAGGGGTTGCACACGAAATTAATAACCCCGTTAATTTTATCTCTGGTAATATCGTCCACGCCCGTGAATACACTGAACACCTGCGAGAAGTAGTACGCCTCTACCAAGAAGAATTCCCAAATCCTGGACAACAAATTCAGGAAAAGGTAGAGGAAATTGATTTGGAATTTATGCTAGATGATATGCCCAAAATTCTCAACTCAATGAAAATGGGATCTAAACGAATTCAGCAGATTGTCTTGTCTTTACGCACCTTTTCTCATCTAGATGAAGCAGACATGAAAGAGGTTGATATCCACGAAGGTATTGATAGTACACTGCTGATTTTGCAGAATCGATTAAAAGGTAAGCCAGAGAATCCCAAAATTGAAATCCTTAAGGAATATGGTGAGTTACCTCTGGTAGAGTGTTATGCAGGGCAGTTAAATCAAGTGTTTATGAACGTAATTAATAATGCGATCGATGCTCTTGATATGTGCAATGTTCAATGTTCTCGGCAAGAGATTGAGAGCAATCCTAGTAAGATTATAATTAGTACTAAGCTGATTAGTGATAACCGAGTAGTAGTGAGAATTGCAGATAATGGGCCAGGTATGACCCAAGAGGTGAAAAATAAACTGTTTGACCCATTTTTTACCACTAAACCTGTGGGTCAGGGAACAGGGTTAGGCTTATCAATTAGCTATCAGATTGTGGTGCAGAAACACTCTGGAGTACTGCGGTGTAAATCAGAACTGGGCAAAGGAACCGAGTTTTGGATTGAGATTCCTTTGCATCAGATGGGGAAATCGGTAAGCCACAATGGATTAAAATTGCCTGCTGATTTGCAAGAGTCAAAAGTCTAGAGAAATTATTGACTAAAAACTATGCAAAATTTAAGTACGTCTAACATCATCGGAATGAGTTTAGAGCTTTTTCATGTTCAAAGCAATACTGCTTTTGAATTAGCACCAAATATTGCAGTGTTTCATATAGGTAAACCTAATGACCAAATTCCACCGGATATTGATGTTTCTAACTTACCAGATGCAGATGTGGTTTCTCGCATCCATGCACGAATTCAAATTCATATAAATAATTACTTTATTGAAGATTTAGGAAGTTCTAATGGGACATTTGTCAACAATACTAGATTAGAACCTAGAACACCCTGCCAAATAAATGTAGGAGATAAAATAGACTTTGGTCAAGGAGAAAAAGTTACATTTATATTTCAAGAGAAGATAAAATCTCAAGAAAATCTTTTTCCTCTTGCAAGTTCCACAAAAATGCAGGCTCAAATTACTCTGAACAGCAGACAAACTCCGGTAAATCAAACAACCAGGTATATAGGCTTTGCTTTAATGGTTGCAGGCATCATCATTTTAACTGCAAATATTCGTGTTGGTATATTTTTTGGTATTCCTGGTTTATTGCTATGTATTTCTGGTATTTTCATCCTTTGTCAGCAGCGAATAAACCCTAACTTAGGATGGATTTTGATAGCGCTAGGAATTGTAGTCATAGCTTTTACTGGTAATGTGTTCGCATCAGTTAATCTTTTAGTTGTTGTGGCATCATCAGCATTATTTGTTGCTGGATATCAACTTTTGAATACTGGAAAAATATTAAATTATGATTTGCGATCGCTCCACAAATTAATTAAAAAATAGGTAATTTTAAATAATTCCGACTTATCTTTATTATGCTCTCCACAATGCCACTTGCTGTTTCAGTTCAGTCATATCCAAATAATCGTTAGCAAAAGCTTTACGTAAAAGTGAATGAGGAATAAAACCATCATATTTTTGAATTTCCGGTGCTTCGGAGCTACTGACTAAATCTTCTGGAAGAATCCTTTGTTCACACAATGAAGCAATTTCACGATAAAGATATTTAAATTTATCTTTGCCTAATTTAATTGTCAAATAATAGGGATTTACTCCGCCAATACTTGTAATTTCCAACGATTCCCGACAGTATGAGTTGAGTAATCTTTCTAAAGTGCGATAAGCAACCGTACCCATCCAGGGAAAAATACAGCATTTACCTTTTTCTAATTGCAAAATATTCTGCTTATTTAATCCAACTTGCTCTGCCAATTGGCGAACTTGACATAACCGTTGCAAAGCATTTTTTTGTAAGTAACTATACTCAATATTCTCAAATAAGACTTGCTGCATTCGTTGTAAAACTTTGGTATGAATAGTACCACCTCCACCACGCCAATAAATACTAGATTTACCCTCAGACTGTTTAACAAAAATAGCCTTCTTTTTAAAGTCAACTTCTACAACTTCCCAAGTTCTCCCAGCTAAAGCAAATTGATTACCAACAGGAAGCGGTGTGACAATACTGCCAATTTCTGTTGCACCTTGCTTAACAATATATTCTTGTTGTTCAGCAAAGACAGCATAAAACTGAAATTTTCTTACTACTTTTTCTCCTGCCAAATCCAGGATTAGTTTACCTTGTTCAGTAAGCTGAATATGACCAATATCAATTAAATAGCGGAGTAATAGTTGAAAATCTTCTTTTAAAATAGCAGCAAAGGGCGGCAGACTAAAAATTTGTTTAGCTAGGGCATTAACTGAAATTTCTCCTGTTGCTGTTAAAATACTCATTGTTTGGTGATAAAGCAAACTCAAAGGATATTTAATTGGTTTGATTGGTTCAATCCATTGTTCTTCTAAATAAAGTTGAATTATTGCAATACACTGTAAAAGTTGCCAGGGGATTTGTTCTGGCAGAGAAGCTTCTGATAATGGCTTATCTTCAGCGCAGACAAAACGCATATCAGCAGCTTCACCTCTTCTACCACTTCGTCCCAAGCGTTGTAAAAAGCTAGCTACAGACAAGGGTGATTCTAATTGAATCACTCGCTCTAAATGACCGATATCTATGCCTAATTCTAGAGTCAGGGTGGCGGCGGTAACAGCTGGATTGTTGGGTTCACGCATCGCATTTTCAGCAGCTTGCCGTAAACTAGCAGATATACTCCCATGATGCACATGATATATATCTGGTAATCCTTGCTCTGTGGCAATTTTTCGCAAAGATGCAATTACAGATTCGGTTCGTGTGCGATTATTAGCAAATATTAGACATTTACGAGATTTGCTGAGGTTGAAAATATATTGTTCATCAGCTGTTGCCTCTGATTCATCTACTTCATCAGTAATATAAAAATGTTCTACAGATAGTTTTATTTGACGTTTTATACCATCGATTTTGGGTGTAATAACTGGCTTATCTGTTCCTGAACTCAACCAATTTTCCGCTATTGAGTAATCCCCAAGAGTTGCCGATAAACCAATACGACGCGGTTGTTTTTGCGTCAACTTTGCTAAACGTTGTAATTGGCAAATAATTTGACAACCGCGTTCTGAACCCATAAAGGCGTGAATTTCATCAATTATCACAAACCTTAAATCACCAAATAAGCGAGGTAGGTCTTGATTTTTGTTAATTAGCAAACTTTCTAGAGATTCTGGGGTAATTTGGAGAATGCCTTGAGGATTCTTTAAAAGTTTATTTTTTCGAGTTTGCGAAACATCACCGTGCCAGTGCCAAACTGGAATATCTGCTTCTTTGAGTAAGTCGTTGAGACGCTCAAATTGATCGTTAATTAAAGCTTTGATTGGACTAATATATAATGCGCCAATTGTGGCAGCAGGGTTTTCATGTAATAGAGTCAAAACTGGTAAAAAAGCTGCTTCTGTTTTACCCGCAGCAGTTGCAGCAGTAACTAGTAAGTGAGCATCAGTGTCAAATATAACTTGACAAGCGGCAATTTGAACTGGTCGTAATTCAGTCCACTGGTGATGATAAATATATTCTTGGATGAAGGGTGCAAGTCGGTTAAAGGCATCGCTCATATTTTTTATAGATAAAAGTGTTAGTAAAACTACTCCTTGGTATTTCAGAATCCTCGAATTATGGATCAACCAGTTCCATACTTGGAATTACCGATTGCTAAAAGCGATCGCTACCCTTAAATTTCTGCTATAAAGACTCTACAACAAGAGCATTGGTAGCAGAAGTTCCACCTGCTATGTCATATATGGAGATTGTTGCTTAATTATTTTATGTCTATTCAAGTCTACGGAATTCCCAATTGCAGCACTTGCAAAAAAGCTTTGATGTGGCTCCAACACAACAACATTGACCATGAGTTTATCAACACCAAAGATACTCCGCCGACTCGTGAGATGATTCAAAACTGGGTAAAGTCTTTGGGTTTTGCTCCCATGCGAAACACCTCCGGTCAATCCTACCGCGCTTTAGGAGATGAAAAGAAGACTTGGGCTGATGAACAGTGGGTTGATGCATTCACTCACGATGCAATGCTGCTCAAACGTCCACTTTTCGTCAAAGATGGAACAGCTGTGCTGGTTGGCTTTAGAGATGAGAGAATAGTTCGAGAAAAATTAGATTTAGCTTAAAGAGTTCTAAGCGTTGAGTTTCCCGATAGTTAAAACTAGGGAAACTATATTATTAGCGATTATTATAGCGTTTCCTAATAAAACAAATTACATCATAGCCCCCTGCCACGAGACAGCGGCGAGGGGGTTGGGAGTTGCGTTCAGTACCGACTTAACCGAGAATCGGTCGCCATCGCCTTTTTAGATTTGATGCGATCGGAAGCCGATAGGGCCTTCACCAGAATATGTCGTGGTTCCAGTTAGGGTCTTCCCACCATCATTAGATGTGACATTGAGCGCTACTACATTCTGTCCCACACGACTACCGATTATCCAAGTCCCACCAGGATTCCAGGGTGCTGTATTACCACCCCACTGGTTTTCTACTGTGTAGTTGTTGCCGGCGACAATGTTACCTTTAAAGCCGATGGGGCCTTCACCAGAATATGTGATAGTTCCAGTCAGGGTTTTACCGCCATCGTTCGATGTAATATCGATCGCAACAACATTTTGATTCGATCGAGAGCCAAGTACCCAAGCTCCGCCGGGATTCCACGGAGCAGATGAGCCTCCCCACTGGTTTTCCACATTATAGACACGGCCATCAACAGCAGCACTCTTAAAACCGATGGGGCCTTCACCAGCATAAGTGATAGTTCCAGTCAGGGTTTTACCGCCGTCGCTCGATGTAATATCGATCGCAACAACATTTTGATTTGATCGAGCGCCAAGTACCCAAGTCCCGCCAGGATTCCACGGAGCAGATGAGCCTCCCCACTGGTTTTCTACGTTGTAATTGTCGCTTCCAGTTAAGGTAGCCTTAAAACCGATGGGGCCTTCACCAGCATAGGTCGTAGTTCCATTAAGTGTTTTGCCGTTGTCACTTGATGAAACTTTGAGTTCGACAATGCGCTGATCTGCTCTAGCTCCAATTACCCATACTCCACCAGGATTCCACGGAGCAGATGCACCACCCCACTGATTTTGTACATTGTATAGATTATTAGCATTAGTGGTTGTTGTAGCTGTCATTGTTTTCCTCCAAAGTTTTGATTGTTTAGTCAAAGTGAATCTATAGCAATCCAATTTGATTTGGAAAAAATTACGCACAATTAACAATACCTTCGCCAAATTACGAGGCTTGACATCGAACAAACCTAAGATTTTAAATACTTCTTTTTGCCATGTAACAAAAAATTCCGTCAAGAAAATTCTGTTCTGTATGGTTTTACAGAAGTATTTTTAACTGTCGTGTACATCTTAGTGCAGATTCTAGTTTCTGCCTCATATTCAAGCAAGCGCTTGTCTTAGGCTATTTTGGCAAAAGTATTGTTAAGCAGCAAATATTACTGTTTTGCGCTGTCGTAGTTATACTAATACAAGAGTAGTTAAAATTGCAAGCGTAGTTAAGAAAATTTTTGATAAAAATGTGGTTTTGCTTTACTAACCGAGCCGTGGCATAGTTAATAAATCCTTTAGTACAGTCCGGTGCATCAGTTTTATTTATTGTTGCAATCACTTTTTTCAGGAGTGCCCAGTTGTGAGTTCCGTTAGCGGATAGCTAGGTTTAGCCCGTGCTGAGTGCAATTATTGCTTTTTTACTCAGCATTGTTTTGGTAAGTACTTGGGAAAATTTTGTCGATTTTTACTCCTATTGACTCAATGCAGATTAACATCCATCAGTCAAACTGAAGTAATAGGGCAAGTATATAAAGAGGCAAAAACCATGAATAAGCATAAGGAAACATTACGTGTCATCCTTGCTATATCCATCATTGTGGTTGGAGTAACACACTTTCTTGTTCCACAAGAATATGTCAAAATTGTGCCGCCGCAACTACCTTACCCTTTAGGATTAGTTTATCTCAGTGGCTTTTATGAAATTTTGGGTGGTATCGGGTTATTAGTTCCGCCTGTAAGTCAAGCTGCTGCTTGGGGACTTCTTGCACTTTTTATTGCTGTTTACCCAGCCAATATTTACATGGCGGCTAATCTGATTAAGATTGAACATATACCAAACTCACCTTGGGTACACGTAGTTAGACTTCCGTTGCAAGCTGTTTTAATTGCTTGGGCTTGGTGGTATACAAAATCTTCTATTGGGGAAAAACAAGCTTCGATCGTTCCTAAGTCATTGATTCCCAAGGAACTAGAATGAGAATAAGTGCGTTTTTTTATATTTGAATTATGCGCCTTGCAACTTTGTTTGGAATAACACTCTCGTTAGCAATTGGCATTGGAGAAGTTACGCTTCCGGTGACTCAAGCTGTGCAGCTTAGAGATGGCTTAGTCTATTTCGTCCAACCGCCAAAACTTGTTGAAGCGATAACTACTTACAAAGATGTTAATGTTTTAAGCGCAACTTACTATTTCACTATCAATGTGCCGGAAAATGCTGGAGAATCCCTCCAAAAGGTAACGATCGCACAGAAAGAGGGAGCAGAAAACATCCACTACAATCTTGATGATACCCGTGCATTTGTCGGAACACGCGATCGCAAAGAAACGCAACTGAAACTAGGCTCAGTCACAAACGACCGCGACACACGCACGGTTTCTGTAAACTTTGACCCACCTGTAACTCCAGGACAGACAATTACCATCGCCCTCCGTCCTGTAAGTAATCCAAGCTTTTCTGGTGTTTACTTATTGGGTGTTACAGCATTCCCTGTGGGTGAGAAATCTCACGGTCAATTTCTTGGCTTTGGACGGTTTCAGTTTTACAGCAATAGAGGAAGTTGGTGGTTTCCATAGAGAGAATAGGGAATAGAAAATAGGGAACATTTTCTAAAAGTTGTGTTATAAAAACGGGCAAGAGTCTTAAACAATACGAAAGGGCTTAACATCAAGCTTTTTCGTTAAATACTTCTGAGGATTCAGGAAAAATACAGCTAATTTTTCCTGAGTCGCTGACGTATACTCTGATTTTTCGGTAAATGCGTAATTGTTACAGCAATGGAATCAAATGCTACTGTCAGCAATCAAGCTTTAGCGTTTAATCATCAGTAATCTTTAAAAAATAGAAAACAATTATGTTAAGTATTCCTATTAACTTAAATTTACCTCGTACACCCCATTTAGTAACTTCCTTACCTGGGCCTCGCGCTCAAGCAATTGTACAACGCGATCGCGCCGTAACTTCTCCTTCTTACACCCGCGATTACCCGTTAGTTGTATCTCGCGGTCAGGGCTGTATGGTAGAAGATGTGGATGGCAATGTATTTCTGGATATGACCGCAGGTATTGCTGTCACCGCCACCGGACACGCCCACCCGGAAGTTGTCAAGGCAATTCAAGAACAGTCGGCGCGTCTGTTGCACATGTCAGGGACAGATTTTTATTATGAGCCGATGGTGGAACTAGCGGAACAATTAGCAATTCGCGCTCCCTTTCCCCACCCACATAATCATAGTGGGTTTCCCGCAAAAATATTTTTCACCAATTCCGGGGCAGAATCCAACGAAGGAGCAATCAAACTAGCTCGATATTACACCAAGCGATCGCTAATCGTAGCATTCTTAGGGGCATTTCACGGACGCACTTATGGGGCAATGTCTCTCACTGGTTCCAAAGCAGTGCAACGAGCTAATTTTGGGCCTTTAGTTCCTGGGGTAACTCATATCCCTTATGGCACTCACGCTAGCTTAGATTACTTGGAAAAACAGCTATTTACGACGATTTTACCACCGCAAGAAGTAGCGGCGATCGTCGTCGAAGCGATTCAAGGAGAAGGTGGATATATCGTACCCGAAGATGGTTTTTTGCAGCGGATTCGGGAGATATGCGATCGCCACGGTATTCTGATGGTAGTGGATGAAGTGCAAGCGGGGATGGGGCGGACTGGTCGCTTATTTGCGATCGAGCATTGGGGTGTGATGCCTGATATTATTACCACTGCTAAAGGTATCGCCAGTGGTATGCCATTAGGAGCGATACTTGCTAGACCAGAGTTAATGACTTGGCCTCCCGGTTCTCACGCTACTACATTTGGTGGTAATCCCGTAGCTTGTGCTGCTGGTATTGCCACACTACGACTGCTAGAAAGTGGTTTGATGACTAACGCTACCCAGATGGGAGAATTATTACAAGCTAGTCTTACCCAGTTGCATCAAAGATTTCCGAGAGTATCATCGCCACGAGGTAAAGGTTTGATGGTAGCGGTAGATTTATTAGATGAACAGGGTAATCTTGATTATAAATTGCGCGATCGCATTATTCAAGAAGCTTTTTTACGCGGTTTATTATTGCTAGGTTGCGGTAAAGCAGCAATTCGTCTCTGTCCACCTTTAGTTATCGACAGCAACCAAATTCAAACTGCCCTTCAGATTATCAGCGAGATTTTAAGTTCTTAAAATATTAGGGGGAACAAAAAAGAAATAACCAGTGCTTAATGTCCAATGACAAATGACAAATGACAAATAAAATAGCTCTTAATTTATGGAAATTACTTTGGCAAGAATACAGCGCCAGGGTAAATTATGCTCGTACCTACCAGCAAATGATTACTGCTGCGGGTGGAACTGTCGCCAACGACCACATTGCCTTTCGGTCATTGCGTTTATTAGTAGATACTCCACAAGGTCAAGTTAACTTGGGAATTGACTACCTGGGGCAACTTGCAGAAGCTTTGGGTTATGTGGTAGCTGGAGAGTATACTTTTGCTCAAACTTATTTGTACGCCCGTCATTATCGTCATCCGCAGCAAGAGGAATTTAATTTACCCAAGCTGTTTATCAGCGAGTTGATTGTCGATGAATTGCCTAGCAATATCGCTCAACTCATCTCTACAACAGTATCTTCAATCCCAAAGGAACTGACCTCACCCCTTACTCTTCTACAAAAAGACGGGAATATTGAAACCATCGCCAAACAACTCCAGCAAGTCTTCACCCGCCCTTGGCTACCTCCCCAGCGTTCTGTTGTCGAAGAGGTGAATCAGGTTACTCAGTATGGGGCTTGGGTGTTACTGCACGGATATGCTGTCAACCACTTTACAGGCTACGTCAACGGACAAAATACTCCAAAATATCCAGATATTGATACCACCGCCAGTGCTTTAGCTAACCTGGGTGTACCAATGAAAGCAGAGATAGAGGGAAATATTGCTTGTGGTTTGCGGCAAACTGCAACTCAAGCAGTAACCGAAATGGTGACAGTATTAGATGATAACAGTGGTGCAGAAATTCAGATTCCTTGGACTTACGCCTATTATGAAATTGCCCAGCGCTATCTAGTAGAAGTGGAATCTGGAAAGCAGGTACTTTTCGATGCTTTTCTAGGAAGTAATGCCCAACAATTGTTTGAAATGACTCGTCTATCTAAATAGCCAAGAGTTGTTATACCAATTAAAAAAAAGAATGCAACAAATAGACCATTTGTAGAGACGCGATTCATGAGCCAGCGCGTTGCGGGGGTTCCCACGCCACTTGCTCCACTTGGGGAAACCCCATCGCCCTTGGCGTCTCCCCTTGGGAGAAGACCGCAGTGGCTCCCCGTTGTAGCGACTGGCGTCGCGTCTTTACCCAAAAATGTGTTGCAATCATTAATTGAATTGGTATTAGTAAAGGATTCAATTTCAAAATTCCGAGCTAGTAGTTTCGTGTTTTGGACAAACTACACTTGCAAGACAAAATCTGATGCAGTGAGAGTTGGCGCACCAGTTAGAGTTGCAAATAGACCACCACTGCCAAAACCAGCCGCACTGCCATTTTGGTTGTAAAACAACTGCCCACTCACAGCGTCATAGACAATTTTCGCCGTGCTAGTGCCTGCTAAATTAGTGACTTGAAAATCACTGGTATTACTAAAACCATTTCCCGCAACAGAGGTAATGGCATTAAAGAAAGTTATATCCAGTACAATCTTGTCACCTTCAGAACTATTAAAGTCACTAATGGTATTTACTACAAGAGTAGAAGGAGAAAGTTTGGAAAAATCCTTTTTGTACACAAATCTATCAGCACCTGCACCGCCAACGAGAGTATCATAGTCTTCACTACTAATGAGGGTATCATCATTACCAATGAGGGTATCATTACCAGCGCCGCCTCGTAGCAAATCGTTGCCACTCTTGCCGTTGATGATATCATCACCTCCCTGACCATTAATCACATCATTGGAATCGTAAAAACCTGTGATGTTATTGTTAAGGTCATTGAGGAATGTCACCGTGTTCTTATTAAACAAGTTCGTTTGAGTGGAGTTGGCATCGAAGACATCAAAACTGTCAGCGATGCTGGTCTGGTTATCAAACAGGATATTGCCGATCGCAGCTCTGCTACCTAATACTGGTAAATTATCCAAGTATTCTAGTTGAAAGTCTTGCAGGATGACTTTGGTGTTGGCAATATCTTCAAAAGTGACTTCTAGATTATTACCATTTTGAGTTAATTGCAGATTTTTAGCAGTTAATCCCAATCCTGTAAAGTTCAGCGTGTCAACTTGAGAAATCACCCCTGATGAAGGATTTGTGCCTTTGCCAATGCCGCCAAAGTCCGTGATGGTGTCGATACCATCGCCAGGGAGAAAGATAAATTTATCTTGACCACCGTTACCTGTGAGGATATCGTTACTAGCTTTTCCATCGATAATATTGTTGTTGAGTGTGCCGATGAGGATATCTGCACTCTTAGTTCCCGTGATGAATTTCTGGACAATACCCAAGGTGGTAGTTGCTACTGCACTGGTATTACTAAAACCTTGCCCGTCATTAACGACAAACTCAATTGTAGTGTTAGCAGTAGCGGCAGCAGTATTATTGTAGGTAAGGCTGTTAAGAACTTGTCGGTAATTGGCAATGGTATCTGTGCCGCTCAAGGTGAGAGTGCCCGTGGTGGGGTTGTAGGTAGAAGTGATGTTACCAATAGCAGTGGCATTAAGACTTTCGGCTGCGCCATTAAAAAGATTAGTAATGGTAATGGTGACACCAGCTAAGGTAGTAGTATTATTGTCACTTAGGGTGAAATTGCGATCGAGGATGGAGACGGGAGTACCGCTAAAGGTAGTGCTAAAATCAATTCCCTCTGAATTGCCGTTGAGGTCAAGAACGGGAGCGCGGTTGCCAAACGCCACGAAGGTGTTCTGCAATGAGTTATAAAAAGGGTCGCTGAAGTCGCCATATAGTGTGCTGACAATCAGGTCGTCGATGCCGTCACTGTTGATATCTCCCGCACTGCTGCTGACAGCGGAGCTAAAGAAGCTACCTGTGGCGCTTTTGATGGTAAAGCCATTAGTGCCGTTGAGGGTGGAGAGGTCGAGTTGGGGACGAAAACCGTCCTTGCTACCAAACACTACGTAGCTCTCCCCTAAACCCAATCCTCCCCCGATAATCAGGTCGTCGATGCCGTCGCCGTTGATGTCTCCCGCGCTGCTGACAGACGAGCCTGAGTAGTAAGTTATATTAGTGCCGTTGATAGTAAAGCCATTAATGCCGTTGAGGGTAGAGAGGTTGAATTGAGCATCAAAACCGCCCTTGCTACCAAACACCACGTAGCTTTGCCCTGAGTAATTGCCGTTGGGCCTGGCATCTGGTGCTCCGATAATCAAGTCGTCGATGCCGTCGCCGTTGATATCTCCCGCACTACTGACAGACGAGCCTAAGAAGTCACCTTCATTGATGCCGTTGATAATAAAGCCATTAGTGCCGTTGAGCGTGGAGAGGTTAAATTGGGCATCAAAACCGTTCTTGCTGCCAAACACCACGTAGCTCTGCCCTGAACCGTCGCCGTTGGGGTCAGCAAGGTATGCCCCGATAATCAGGTCGTCGATGCCGTCACCGTTGATGTCTCCTGCATTGCTGACAGAGCCTAAACCGTCACCTTCATTGATGCCGTTGATAGTAAAGCCATTAGTGCCGTTGAGGGTGGAAAGATTAAATTGGGTATCAAAATCGTTCTTGCTGCCAAACACCACGTAGCTCTGCCCTGAATTAGAGCCGTTAGGGTCAGCAAAGCGTGCCCCGATAATTAGGTCGTCGATGCCGTCGCCGTTGATGTCTCCCGCACTGCTGACTGAGAAGCCTGAGTTGTCACCTTCATTGATGCCGTTGATAGTAATGCCATTAGTGCCGTTGAGGGTGGAGAGGTTAAATTGGGCATCAAAATCGTTCTTGCTGCCAAACACCACGTAGCTCTGCCCTGACTTGAAGCCGTTCGGGTCAGCAGAGCGTGCACCAATAATCACATCGTCGATGCCGTCGCCGTTTATATCTCCTGCATTGCTGACAGAGCCTAAGAAGTCACCTTCATTGATGCCGTTGATAGTAAAGCCATTAGTGCCATTGAGGGAGGAGAGGTTAAATTGGGCACCAAAACTGCCTTTGCTGCCAAACAGCACGTAGCTCTGCCCTGAACCGAAGCCGTTGGGGTCAGCAAGGAATACCCCGATAATCACATCGTCGATGCCGTCGCCATTTATGTCTCCCGCATTGCTGACAGAACTTCGTGCACTGTCACCTTTATTGATGTCGTTAATAGCAAAGCCCTGAGTGGCGTTGAGATTTAAAAGGTTAAAAGTTGAATTTGCCATCATGTCTCCAGTTTAGTTTTTATAAGTTATTTGTCCTTGGTCATTAGCAAAGACATTTGTACCGCTTCTCTACAAGACGCTGCATGAACGGGTAATTCGTAATTCCCATTGCATAAGGATTTTAGACATTTTATAAGGGTGGCTCATTTACACCAATCTGTACTATGAGGCTGAGTACCAAGCTGCTTGGTCAGAATTTTTTACGAAAATCCTAATCTAATTTGCTCTTCCAGCCTTTACCGCACTGCCATTAAATTGTCAATTTGTTACTGCGTTGTAGATTGGGCGATCGCTTTTGCTCTCTTCTAAAATTGAGCTATCTATTAATATTTCCCCGCTTACCCTCTTTGATGCCACATCCGACCGATCGCAGTAATTGAATAATTTGTAATTCGTAATTCTAATTCGTAATTATAAAATTTAATCACGAATTACAAGATTACAATTACGAATTGTATTGATAGTGCTCTTTTGGTGTCAGCTAGTTAACCGATCTGACTTTGCAAGCAAAAATTACTTTGATAACCGTTAAATCACTTAAATACTCTTATAAATATCTAAGCATTGTCAAGAAGCTGGGTATGATTTTGATAAAGTTATAGTGAATTTTAGGAAGTGCTATATAAAGTTTTTGCGTCACCGATAGCGTATCCCTACGGGGAAACAAGCTACACGCAGCGTCTCCAAGAGTTGCGTTAGTGAGTCTGGTCTGCAACAGGCTCTTGCATTTGAGCGTCACAGTCCATCGTAGACATTGCACTCTTTTTACAGATTGTGTTGAGGAATGAAACCCAACATTTGCGCGTTTGTTGACTAAAGTTTGGGTTCAACACACCTTAAACCATAGCGTTAGTAACGAAAATAACGATTTGAGTAGCTAAAATGGTGCTTTTGTAACGAAAACTCTGATGTTTGTCACGAAAATAATGAATTTAGTAACCAAAATGGTTTTTTTATAACGAAAATTCTAATGTTTGTAACAAAAATAATGAATTTAGTAACCAAAATGGTTTTTTGTAACGAAAATTCTGATGTTTGTAACAAAAATAATGGGTTTTTATAACGAAAATTGCGACTTGAGTTAGTTAAGTCGCAATTTTTATAACTAAAGTTAGGGTTAATGTTCAGAGAATATCGCGTTTTGCCAAATATTGGTACATCTGCCAACGGGCATCTACTTCAGCTTGAGCTTGTTCTAACAATTGCTTGGCAACGTCGGGTTTGCTCTTGGTGAGCATCTTGAAGCGATTTTCTTGATACATCGAATGTTCTACAGATTGTGTAGGCGATCGCATATCCAATTGCAATGGATTTTTACCCTGGTTAAGCAACTCTGGATTATGCCGATACAGCAACCAACGACCTGATTCTACCAAAGTTTTCTGATGATTCATCCCTGTGGTCATATTTATGCCGTGGGCTATGCAATGGCTGTAAGCAATAATTATTGATGGCCCATCATAAGCTTCTGCCTCCAGAAATGCTTTCAGGGTATGTTCATCTCTAGCGCCAAGGGCTACACTCGCTACGTAGACATTTCCGTAGGTCATGGCAATCATCCCTAAGTCTTTCTTTGGTGCTGGCTTACCACTGGCGGCATATTTAGCAACTGCGGCTCGTGGCGTAGCTTTAGAAGATTGACCGCCTGTATTAGAATACACTTCTGTATCCATTATTAAGATATTCACATTTCGACCACTAGCAATCACATGATCGATGCCGCCAAAGTCAATATCATAAGCCCAACCGTCACCGCCAACAATCCAGACGCTTTTTCTCACCAAGTAATCTGCAACGGATTTTAGATTTTGGATTTTGGATTTTAGACTTCGGCTTACCTCGGCTCCGCTCGGCACAAGCCGCTCAGTCGAACGATTATGATCGAAAGTTACGATTTCATCTAACTTCTGCTGCAACAGTTCTATTCTTTCGCGCTGTTCCCAAATGTCAGCCTCAGATTTTTGTTCAGCTTTCAGGATTGAATAAACAAGGTTTTCATCGATTTCACTCCCCAACTGCTGCAACAATTCCGCCGCAAACTCAGCTTGTTTGTCGAGAGAGAGACGGAAGCCAAAACCAAATTCGGCGTTATCTTCAAATAGATTATTTGACCACGCCGGGCCTCGTCCTTCGGCGTTAGTTGTCCAAGGTGTTGTGGGGAGATTACCACCATAAATTGATGAACAACCTGTAGCATTGGCGATGACGGCGCGATCGCCAAACAGTTGTGTTAATAGTTTTAAATAAGGTGTTTCACCACAACCTGCACAAGCACCAGAGAATTCAAATAAAGGTTCTTGCAGTTGTTGTTGGCGAATCTGGTTTAATTTTAGCGATCGCCTGTCAGGATTAGGTAAACTCAAAAAGAAATCCCAGTTTTTTCGCTCTTGTTCCCGCAATGGCAACTGCTGTGCCATGTTAATCGCTTTCCGCAATGGCTCAGATTTATCTTTAGCAGGGCAAATATTTACACAAATAGTGCATCCTGTGCAATCTTCTGGGGCAACTTGAATGGTAAATTTTTGATTGGCAAAGTCTTTATCTTTTGCACCAGTTGACTTGAAAGTTTCTGGTGCATTAACTAACTCATCCGCTTGATAAGCTTTTGCCCGGATGGCGCTGTGGGGACAAACCATTACGCACTTACCACATTGAACGCAGACATCCGGCTCCCACACAGGTATCTCTTCGGCAACGTTACGTTTTTCCCACTTGGCAGTACCTACGGGAAAAATGCCATCAACTGGTAGTGTGCTAACAGGTAAATCATCACCTTCCCACACGATGATTTTGCCCAGAACTTCTTGTACAAATTTGGGAGCGGGGTTAAGTGAGGAGTGAGGAGTTAGGAGTGAGGAGTTAGGAGTTAGGATTGTTTGGGGGACATCTACTTTATGCAAGTTGTCTAAGGTGTTGTCTACAGCTTGCAGGTTCATGCGGACAACTTCTACGCCTTTTTTACCATAGGTTTTTTCAATTGCTTGTTTGATTTTAGCGATCGCTTCTTCTTGCGGCAAGACACCCGCTAATGCAAAGAAGCATACTTGCATAATGGTGTTAATTCTGCCACCCATGCCATTTTCACGGGCAACCTGGCTGGCATTTATCACATATAACTTCAAATGCTTGTCGATAATTTGCTGCTGTACCTTTAGCGGCAGATATTCCCAAACGGTATCTGCATTGTATGGACTGTTCAGCAGCAAAGTCGCCCCAGGAATAGCAGCCTTCAAAATATCTATGCGTTCCAGAAATCCCCAGTGATGACAACCAATAAAGTTGGCTTGGCCAATTAAGTAGGTGGAACGAATTGGCTCTTTGCCGAAGCGTAGGTGAGAAACGGTCATCGAGCCAGATTTCTTGGAATCGTAGACAAAGTAGCCTTGGGCGTAATTGTCGGTTTCTTCACCAATAATCTTGATGGAATTTTTGTTAGCCCCAACTGTACCATCCGCGCCCAGCCCATAGAACATTGCCCGAACAACGTTATCCGATTCTGTAGAGAAATTAGGGTCAAAGCTCAAGGAAGTATGACTAACATCGTCATTAATCCCAATAGTAAAGTGATTTTTCGATTTAGCTTGAGCAAGGTTATCAAAAATGCCCTTCACCATCGCCGGAGTAAATTCCTTAGAAGAAAGACCATAACGACCACCAATAATTTTAGGAGATGAGGAAGTATTTTCTCCCCCTGCTCTCTTATCTCCCCACGTTTCATGAATAGCAGCTACGACATCCAAATACAAAGGCTCACCGGCGCTACCTGCTTCTTTGGTACGGTCGAGAACTGCGATCGCTTGTACACTAGTTGGTAATACTGCAACAAACCTTTGGACATCAAAGGGGCGGTAAAGCCGTACTTTCACTACACCAAGTTTTTCACCACGGGCGTTAAGGTAATCTACTGTTTCATGGACAGTTTCACAACCTGAACCCATAAGAACGATAACGCGATCAGCATCGTTAGCGCCGTAATATTCATAGATTTTATAATGCCTTCCCGTGCGTTCTCCAAATTCATCCATGATGCGCTGGACAATATCTGGACAAGTTTTGTAGTAAGGGTTAGCACCTTCACGCCCTTGAAAGTAGACATCGGGGTTTTGGGCAGTACCGCGCAAGACTGGACGATCTGGAGTGAGGGCACGGCTGCGGTGGGCAAGTATGAGATGATCGGGGATGAGCGATCGCAAATCATCATCTGACAGCAATTTGACTTTCTGCACTTCATGGGAAGTACGGAAGCCATCAAAGAAATGCATAAACGAGACTCGCGTCTCTAGGGTAGCAGCATGGGCGATGAGAGCAAAATCTTGGCTTTCCTGCACGGAAGCGGAACACAGCAGGGCAAAGCCAGTAGCACGGGCTGCCATCACATCGCTATGATCACCAAAAATTGATAACGCATGGGTAGCCAAAGAACGGGCAGCAACGTGAACCACGGCGCTAGTCAGTTCACCAGCAATTTTATAAAAGTTGGGTATCATCAACAATAATCCCTGAGATGCCGTGAAAGTGGTACTCAGGGAGCCTGTTTGCAATGCTCCATGTACAGCACCAGCCGCTCCCCCTTCGCTCTGCATCTGCACGACGCTGGGAATAGTACCCCAGAGGTTGGGACGACTTTCTGCTGACCAAGCATCTGCCCATTCACCCATTGCTGAAGAGGGGGTGATGGGATAAATAACAATCACTTCATTTAATTTGTAAGCAACACGGGCAACAGCCTCATTCCCGTCGATGGTTGCAAAGGTTTTGTTCATAATATGATTTTTGTCCCCGCCTCTAAGCTGCATTATCAGAACGTATGAATATAAGAATCAGAAATAGCCAGTACTAGAAAGTAAACGTATTATCTGCATTAAAAATTTCACGGTAGGATTTACTCCGTGTTTAAAGGATATGTTGATACCTTTAGGGTCTTAAATTAACTTTCAATCAATACTGCATCTATTAATATCTCATCCGCAATACTGCATCTATTAATATGTATTAATAATGTACTCAATGACCAAAGTCCTTGTTTTAAAGGAGTTTTAGATAATTTATTCTTTTTTGTGGGGTACAGGGACGGGAATATTACATTGTTAATCGCCGGTTTCCATACCATTGACTCAAATCATCCTCAATCGCATCAATAATCGCGATCGCCTCAGTTATTGATTTTGCATCGGCAGCTAAAAGTGTAAATGCTCGCTCAACCTTTTGTTGATAGTCCTGCGGGCAAATAGCAAACTTATTAGCAACTGCGATCGCCCCTTTTTCATTCAACAGGTAATCTTCATTGAGCGCAAATAAAACTTGATTCATACACGCCACACTGCGGAAACAACAACCTGCTGCGTAAACAACATCATTGCGGGCGATCGCCTTTTTTGCGACCAACAGCGAGAAACTTATTTCCCAGGCGAAAGTATCAATAGTTGCCTGTTTCAGCCCAACTGGATAAGGCTTTGTTTTGAGCTTCAAAGCTTCTAAAACACTATTAGGGTCATAAAGTACCTGACAAAGAGCAATTTCTCCCATATAAATCGAAGATACAAAACCATGAGGATGTCCTGGTTGATAATCAATAGTAATTTGTCCAGCATGGCAATCATCAATGACACGATTTACCTTCACCAAATCGCGATAGAGAAAATCTACACCTACACCTTGAACCTTTAGCCAACCACCACCATTAATCCACTTTCCCCATTCCCCGATCGCAGTAATCAAATTTACGCGATGGTTATCATCAAGCTCACAAGCGAGGCGATTTAAAGCAATTAAATCGGGCGGGTTTTCTGGATTGTAATAAATTCCCAAATCCACATCTGACTTTAGGGTATGGTTGCCTCGTGCCCGTGAACCACCTAATGAGACAGCTGTAATTCCCTCAATTGACTGCAAACTTGAAACAATATGGTTGATGAATTGAGGTGATTCTTTATTCATAGATTTTTGCAAATTACGAATTAGTATTACTTGCTTGTTGTGATAGAATCTACACCATCGGTCTTCAACTGACCATCTTCCATATAAATGATGCGATCGGCAATATCGAGGATGCGGTTATCGTGGGTAACTAGCAAAATCGTACATCCTTGTTCTTTAGCTAGCTTCTGCATTATTTCTACGACATCACGCCCAGATTTTTTGTCGAGTGCAGCAGTGGGTTCATCTGCTAAGACAATCTTAGGATGGCTAACTAAAGCACGAGCGATCGCAACCCGTTGTTTTTGCCCTCCAGACAGTTTCTCTGGGTAGTAATTTACACGATCGCCTAAACCGACAGTTTCCAAAATAGCGATCGCTTTGGCATTGATATCCTGATTCAGAAAATCCTCATGCAACTCTAAGGACATCCGCACATTTTCTCTCGCTGTCAAAAAAGTCATCAGGTTATGAGCCTGGAAAATATAGCCAATCTGGCGGCGAAGTTTAGTTAATTGCAGCTTTTTAGCGCCACGAATTTCCTCTCCTAAAATTTTGAGACTACCTTCTTGAGCAGAACGCAATCCACCCATTAAGGTTAACAAGGTGGTTTTCCCCGATCCAGAGGGACCAGTCATAATAACGATTTCTCCAGCAGTAATCTCCAAATTAATATCGAATAATACTTGTTTGCGAAGCGCACCTTCACCAAAATAGTGGTTAAGGTTACTAACAGAAATTACAGATTCTAAAGTAGAAAGTGTTGAATCGGGATTTACTGGTAGAGATTTTTGCAACATAAGATTTTATAGGGCATTGGGGAGATAACTACTAATTTTTGTACAGACGCAATTAATCGCGTCTCTTGTACAGGCACAATTCATCGCGTCTAAAAAACATCAGCAGGGTCAGCAGATCGTAACTTCCGCATTGCGATCGCTCCAGAAACACTACACATTATCACAGTCAAAATCCAAACTTGTATTGCCCGTTCCATTTTCATAAAAATAGGAAGCATCGTTGCAGCGTAAGTGACTTGATACAACCCAAAAGAAAGGATGAATCCAGGCAGAAAACCTAAGATAGCCAATAACAACGCTTCTTGAATTAGAACTCCTAAGAGATAGTTATCGGTGTATCCCATTGCTTTGAGGGTGGCGTATTCTGGCAAGTGATCAGAAACATCGGAGTAAAGGATTTGGTAGACAATCACGATGCCAACAATAAACCCAACTGCTGTACCTAAACCGAAAATAAAACCAATGCCAGTACCTTCTTCCCAGTAAGTTCTCTCCACTTTGGCAAACTCTTCTGGAGTCAAGACTCTGACATCTTTAGGCAGTCCATCGACAAGTTGCGATCGCACTTTTTCTACATCGGCATCTGTTTTAAGTGTGATTAACCCAACTTCGATGCGATCAGGTTTACGTTCTGGAAATAGCTGGAGAAAAGTAGAGTCACTGGTGATCACATTACCGTCGGCTGCAAAGGAAGCACCATCAGTAAACAAGCCCTTTACAAAGACGGCTTTACTATTTAGTTCCGTGTTAAATTTGCCTGTATTCTTAAAGATATCGGCAACTGTTCCGTATTCTGGACGACCTGCCTGGTCAAACAGAACTTGATACAACTGTTTAAGATGCTCTTGATTTTGCTTAATTTCGGACGATTTAAATGCGGGTTGTGCCGGATCTACACCCCAAACCAAAATGGCACGCTCAAGACGTGTTTCCGGATTTCGCCACTGTCCGGTGCTGATGTAGACAGAATTAACTGACTGAACACCTTCATAACCTAATGTTTGATATAGCCGTTCTCTAGAAAAGTTTTTTACAGAAAATAAAGTTTGAAATTGGGGACTAATTAAAACCAAGTCTGCCTGTAAATTGCGATGAGGTTTGACAGCAGCATCAAAAAGCGCACTTTCAAACCCTAGCTGGATAAACATCAGCATATCGGCAAAGGTAATACCTGCGACTGCAACAGCCAGACGGGTTTTTTCTTTCATTAACTGCCGCCATGCTAGCGGTGTTTTGCGAAATAGTTTAGAAAACATATAAAAAAACCCTTTAATAACTCAGTGTTTCAGCTTGCTGTTCAAGCTGGCGTTCTCGCATGAAAAGAAATAAGGGAAGACCTAAAGAAACACCAACTAAAAGATTACAGACAACGTAAACCCAGAGATTTTGCATTTTCAGACGTGTTCCTTCCCAAAATATGAATGTCCAGAGAACTAGGGATGAAACAATAACATCCATGCCAAAAAAACCAGAAATTTTGTTAGCAAAGAGTTGTTCAAAAAACAGCTTTATATCAAGACCATGCTCTAAGATAAATGGAACAAACTGGGAGTAAGGTAGAACAAAGCCAAGTACACAAAGCAAAAGGTATATGACTTTAATCATGATTGAATTCACCTGATAAAAATGCCGGAATACACCAGACAACAACTATATTTCAATTGCTGTCTGTATCTGTAAGTTAGTGAAACCTGCAACTCGTTTGCTGTCTTCAGGATTGAGGCGAATTTTCACCTCAACTACTCGGCTATCAAGGTTCTCCCCTGGCTGGTTGCTGAAAACGTTTTGTCTATTCACCTGCAAACCAATTTGAGCAACGGTTCCTCGCAGTTCACCGATAAATGCCTGACTGCTAATCACTGCCTGTTGTCCTAGTTTCACTTTACCGATGTCGGTTTGATAAACTTCTGCTACTGCCATCATCTGGTTTGTTTGCGCTAACTCTGCAATGCCAGAATCACTAATTTTTTCTCCAACTCGCGTATGAATTTTGATGATTTGTCCCGCCATCGGTGCTTTGATGTAAGCACCCGCTAACTCGGTTTGGGCATGTTTGAGTGTGGCGATCGCATTTTCAACTTCTGTCTTGGCTGCGGCGACATCTACAGGTCGGACTTCTGCAATACTAGTAAGTGTGGCTTTGGCTTCACTGACTTGCTTGCTACCAGTGGCGTTAGTACGGGCAAGTGCTGCTTTGGCTTCGGCAAGTTGTTTGCTAGCAGTAGTGTTAATCCGGTTGAGAACTGCTTTGGCTTCGTCTACTTGCTGTTTGGCAGTTTCTACAGTCAAACCCTTGCTATCGTACAAAGAATTAGAAACTGCACCTTGAGAATAGAGCTGCCGATAACGTTGATATTCGGCTTCGGCATTTTTGAGTTCTGCCTCTAGCTTCTTAATGGTTGCCTCTTGCGCTATTCTGTCGCCTTCCCACTGTGCCTCTATGCGGAATATCGCTTCCTGTTGCGCTGTTTTGTCTCCTTGGGATTGGGCCTGGAGACGTTCAACGCTTGCCTGCTGGGCCTGAATTTCTCCTGCTTTTGCTCCTGCTTGCACTTGAGCGAGTTTAGCTTGAGCAACTCTGACTTGTTGTTGGGCTTGTATTACAGCAGTTTGCAAGCGATCGCGGGCATCTAAAATTGCTACCACCTGTCCGGCTTTAACGCGATCACCTTCTTTGACTAGAATTCGGGCAATGCGATCGCCATCCAATGCTAAAGGCGCAAACAAGCTAATTACCTCAGCTTCCGGTTCTAGCCGTCCTAATGCAGCCACTTTTTGAATGTTGGGCGTGGTTTCAACAGGCTCAGATTTCTCGGTTTGACCAACTAATCCAAACTGAGAAATCCCATAAGTAACAATTCCACCTGTAATTGCAGTAGCTGCAATTACTAATGTAATTAACCCTTTTTTAGAAGCTTTTTCTGACAGTTTTTGAACCATGTATTTTACTCTCCTAAAAACTTATTTTATTTATATTAAATGAGTCAGTTTTGTCAAAAACAATTCAGGTTAATATATTATACATATAGCAGGTTGCAACAAGCATGAGATACATAGCCTAACTCTCAAAACGTGATATAACCTCCGTTTAAACTTTTATTTCTGCTGTATGTTGCGGTAAATATGCTGTCAGTATTTTGCCTAACAACGCACATTGTTCAATAAAATCAATTGTTTCATTACCCCATAACTTCTCCAGAATTAAACCATCTACAAAACTCAAAAGAAAGGAAGCCAATACTGAATCTTGAATACCAAATAAATCGCAAATCGCCTCCTGATAGCGCTGATTATTCCGCTTAAAAATGCTATTTTTTAACATTTCTTTAGAGTCTTTGTGTTGGCAAAAATCAATCCAAATGTAAGTCCATTTAATGAAGTAATCTTCGTTTTTCACTAGATATCTTCCTAGTGCTTCCATTGATTCTTGTAGCGTTTGCGCTCCTTGTAGTTCAGCTAATGCTGTACTTAAGTCTTGCTCACAAATCTCCTGGGCCAATTGCTCAAATAGAGTTTGCTTACTAGGAAAATAGTGGTACAACGTACCAGTAGAAACCCCTAATCCCTCAGCAATTTGGCGCATAGTGATGGAACCATAGCCTTTTTGGGCAAATAAATCAAAGCACTTGTCGAGCAGTTCTTTACGGTATTGCTCATGGTCAACAATCTTTGGCATGATTTAGCTTATTTATATCGAACGATCGTTATATATCAGGTTAGCATCTTTATTGCTGAGATGTAAAAATATAGTGATTGATTTAAATCGAACATGCGTTATAGTTTAATCCAATTTTGCGCTAGATGTAATACTCATAAATTTTTATGTTTGCCACTTAGTATAAGCTTATAATTTTATTTGGGAAAAACACCGTATATTCTTGGGGAATTACAGTAAAATAATAATCAGTATATTTTTTATACGGTAAAATAATAATCAATGTGTTTTTTCTTAAGTGTAATTTATGCCTTATCGGAGAAAATTTTTAACAAGAGCAGGATATACTACCCTTTCTGCCTTATTGACTATGGGGTTTTTGCAAAAGGATAAGCAAAAAAAAGACCATAGCACGGATTATATTGCAGCAAATTATACAATTAATAATTCTCCCCTTCGGCAATTAGCTGCCGCCAAAGGAAAGCGTTATGGCGCAGCAATTGCTAGTGATATTTTGCTAAAAGAGAAGGATTACGCTAACCTGATTGCTCGTGAATGTTCGATTGTGACACCGAATGGTGAATTAAAATGGAACGCCACTGAACCACAGCCAGGACAATTTACCTTTGAATCAGCAGATGCGATCGCCAATTTCTGCCAAAAGCATAATATAGACTTACACGGGCATACCCTTTTCTGGCACATGGGAAGACCAGACTGGGCAACATACCCCCCTACACTTAAGATGATCGAACGCCATGTTAAAGGAGTCATGGGGCATTATCGCAATAGTCCCGTTTTAAAGTCTTGGGATATTGCCAATGAAATTATCGCTGATAATGAAAATGAAACTGACAATGCTACCTACGGTTTGCGTAAAGGGGTAAAGCCAGAATTAATTCGAGACTTATTTTTAATTGCCGCTTCAGTTGATAACAGCAAGAAATTCTATCTAAACGATTTTGGCATCGAAGGCGCTACATGGAAATCAGATCGTTTCTTAAAAATGGTCGAATATCTGAAGAATAGTGGCGTTAAAATTGACGGGGCAGGTATCCAATCACATCTATGGTTTTCTACTGCCTATAGTTTTGACGAGAAAGGATTTAATTCCGTCTTAAAACGGCTTAACGATCTTGAAGTTAAACCAATAATCACAGAATTAGATATTATTATTGATACGCCATTGCCCGATAGTATTAAAAAGCTAGACCAGATGGTAGCCGATAGTTACAAGCGATATCTTGATCTATGCTTTGCGGCTAAAGTCGATACTGTCATTACATGGGGACTTACCGATCGCCATACCTGGATACGTCATCCCGACTGGATGCCAAGAAAAATCTTTAGAGGCAATCCAAATCTTTGGAAATTTCTGCGTCCGCTTCCCTTCGATGAAAACCTGCAACCTAAATCTGCCCGCAATGCTATAGCTCAGGCTTTTCAGGAATCAACTTAATACTCCGTCCAGACGTAAATATAGCATTTCCTTAGCAACTGAGGTACACCCAAATCTTGTTTACCAAGGTTAGTAGATTGGAAAATGTACCTCACTATGCCGGACACTGCTATAGCACTTTTAAGTATTATTCTAAGCAAAATAGATGGAGATATTTTTTGTGATTCACGATTATGGAAGTTGAAGAAGAATTACTGACTAATTAATCATTAAACCTTGGTACAACATTCCATAAATTCGTGACGAATTGAGCAACCTACTGGTAAGGCTTTGAGAAACTCGATAACGCTACGAACTTGTGAAATTTCGTACTTAGAAATACCAGCAGGTTATTTTTTTTTTGTTTACTTGAGATACTCCAAATTTCTCGTAAAAATAATGTCCCAACAAACCAAGGCTCAAGTAAGTAACGTCTCCAAAGTCTTTTCGGTTCAGATAACAAGCGATACAACCATTCCAACCCCACTTTTCCCATCCAGCGAGGAGGAGTAGGTATTGCTCCTGCTATATAGTCCATACAGGCTCCACTAGTCAAAATAGTGTTGGTATGAAGATGTTCAAGATTTTCGTAAATCCAATACTCTTGGCGTGGCATACCCATTCCCACCATTAATATATGGGGTTTGTAAGCATTAATTGCAGCTACAGTGGCGAGATTTTCTTGACTATCTTTATCTATATCAATATAGCCATGAGCGCAAGCAATCTGTAAACCAGGAAATTTCTCGCATAAAATATTTGCTGCTTTTTCAGCAACTCCTGGTTTTGAACCTAAATAGAATACACGCCAGCCTTTAGTAGCAGCTTCTGCCATCAAAGGCCATACCCAGTCAGCATAGGTTACTCTTTGTTCACGTTTAATTGGAAAACCCAACAGCTTTCCAATAAACACTAAAGGCATACTATCAATATGGGTATATTCGGCCTTGGAATAAAAAGCTTGCATTTTTAGATCGTTATGCAAGAGATAAAGACTATGTAAGTTGTGATTAGCAATAATCCATTTTTCATCTTGCTCAATAGATTCTTCAATCAATAAATTTAAGTCAAGGATAGAGAGTGCATCCACTTGAGCACCAATAATTTTATAAGAAAATCGCTTTTTCATATCTTGTTTTTCTTTTGATAAATATGAGATGTTATCTCAATGGAAAGGTTAGCATTGTAAAATTAATTGACAAAACTTCAATAATAAAATATTGAAATATATAAGTTTTTTAGTTAAAAACTCTTATCTAAATATAACTAAAAAGCACTTATTTTCATGAGGATGTCTGCGATATTCTGTGATCTTGCATTCCAGGAATACTTTTCTGTAATTAAAGTATATGCTGTATCTACAAGTGATTGATATGTATCGATATTTGAAGCAGCATCAAGTATTGTAGTAGCGACTTCTTCGCTAGAGTATCCTGTTACTAACAGATGTTCTAAGTTCCGAAATTCTTCTAAACCTCGCAAGCCTTCTGGTGTCGATACAACTAATTTTCTACTAGCAAAATAATCTAATGCTTTATTGCGAGCACCACCTGCTACTGCTTGTTTTGAAAATGGCAACAAAGCAATATCTGCATATTTCAAATGGGTGATAAAATCTTCCCTTTTAGGTAAAAATCCTAAAAAAGAAATATTAGAGGGTATTGGTTCTGCAATATCACTACTATCCCTACCAATGACAACAAAATGTACTTTTCCTTGATGACTTTCAAGGCGTTTAGCGACCTCAATAGTCATTGATACAGACATATCATTACTTGGAAATTGAAATGTTTTGGGAGCAATAATAACCACTATTTTAGCTGGTCTGAATGCTTGATAGGGGTCTTTATCTGGAAAAACCTCATTATTAAGTAAGTCTTCAGTTACTCCATTCCCGATAGAATAAATTTGTTGTGGAGTTTTTCCATACCATTGAGAAATTAGTTTAGGAATTGATTCACTTGCTGCAATTATTGGACTACCAGAGAATATTAAAATTCCCTGAGCAATATATGTCTTAATACATTGTGCAAACTCTTTGAAAGGATTGGCAACTGAAAACAAGCGCATCCAGTATTCATAAGGCGAAAATGTATGAAAGTCTAAGACAAGAGAGGAACTACTGTGTTTTCTAAGCTTTAGTGAAACTAAAGCAGCCAATCCAGGGAGTGTTTCCTGAGCATACACAATGTCTGGACAAAACTCGTCGATGCACTTTTCTATAGATTGAATATATGACTTTAAACTTCTTGAGCCAATAGAAAAAGAAGGTGCATAATTCACAGATGAACAATCTAAACCTAGCTGAAAAACATCAAAATGTTTAGTAAGATATTGTCCTAGATAAAAAGGTCTCGTAAATGCACCAAATGGCTGACTAGAATCGAGGGTTGAGACAATCAGTAAGCGTTTACCCATAAAATGATTGCAGATTATTATTTTATAATTTGAAATTACATTTGTCAAATTACTAAGATACTTATAACTTATGGAAATTTCATTCAATAATGACTCTTTTGCAAGTATTAAACTCCTGAACTAGTTTGATTAATATCCTCAGAAAATGTGGGAGAGATTGCCAAATTTTTGTAGCCAATAATTGCTCTAATATAGGGTAAGAACCAGTACAATATCCAGAATGGCCCAGAATGTCTGCTACAAAATATAGTCCATGATTTCAATGGAAATCCTTTAATTTCTAGTACTTTTTTTAAGCGTTCTAATAGATTTAAATTGGTATCTGCCCAACTATTGCGGATAGAGTTTTTAGTACAAGTACCAATATACCCAGGAGCTACCCATATTTTACAACCCAATTTACGCGCTCTCAGGGCATAATCTAAATCTCCTAGACTATGAACAAAAGCTGTATCAATATTGCCAACTTTGGCGGTAACACTTTTAGGAATTAACACGCAGTTACCATACATAGCATCGCATTTTTGGATAACTGAACTTGGTTCTAAAAATTCAAACTTATTAGAGTACCACTTTTTAGATTTTACTGCTCCTCCATAGGTTGCTTTTCCTGTAATTGAGTCTTTAGTTGAACCAACTACAATTGAGTCTGGATAACCAAGTTCTGTCAAATTTTGATGAACCTGTAATAGTTTACTCACAGCATTGGCTCCCAAAAATGTGTCATCATTCAACCACAGATAATAATCATATTGATATTTGATTGCCTCACCAAAAGCGAGATGCATTCCTCCGACCCAAAATAAATTGCCATTACCCTGAAGAATTTTTACTTCTGGATATTCTGCTTTAACAGCCTCTGTAGTCCCGTCAGAACTTCCATCATCAGTTAAATAAACATCACAATGATTTTTTTGCTGATATAAAGCATTTAGACATGCAAGAGTTGTATTCCGTCTGTTATAACATGTCATAATTACAGCTATATTCGCTTTTTTCATCTCATTTGCCTCAGATAATATGCACAACAATAATTAATCTAAGTAATAAAATTACACGCATTTTTGACAAATGTTATTCATATCTTAAGCATCAAATTTATACCTTCCATTATTGTTAGATAGGTTTAAAACTTAACCCTGCTTTCTATCCAGCCACTAAAATTAATATCTAAATTAAAGCTTTTGAGCTTTTGTTCCATTCTTCTGACTCTCAACAAATATCGATGCCAAACTGATACACGAGGCATATTAAGTCTGACAACCTCTTCACATAACCATTGATATTTCTCGGAATTGACATTAAATTTTTTCAATCTTTTTATTTGTCCATACCAATCGTTATAAAAAAATAAGTTGAAATAATGAATGGATACAATATCATCCCAATGTTTAATTTGTAGTTCTTTTGATAAACGGTTATGTAAAGGTAATGGATAACTATAATTAGGGGGAAGATGTTCAACATTTTCTTCCAAAGCACATAAAGTTACAGACAAAACAGACTGCTCAACAAAATAAATACCCTGGGGAGGAGTAATATCCAAGCGCATTACTTTTTCAAAATTCTCTTTCCAAGTTGTAAATATACCCGCACTCTTTCTTACAGCAATCAAACCAGAATTCCAGTAGGCTCTGATTCTTTTATTACCAATTGGTGTGTCAACAAATACCTCACGCTTTACTCCCAGTACTTCATATAGTTTTTGCCAATACCATTCTTGAGGATCTTGCAGGCCTGTAGAACCAATTCCTTGACCGTACTCAGGACGCATCCGTACATTACAATCTACGGGCAAGAAAAATTCTTTTGGTTCAGAAAAAAAGCATTTGTCACTGTCTAAAAAAACCAATATTTCTGCATCAATATTTTGTTCCGCATAGGCACAAACTAGGGGCTTATTAGCTAAATAATATTCATGAAATTCTCGATTTATGGGAATTTGTTGATGAATCACCTGCAATGCTTCAAAGGCTTGTTGGGTTTGCTTTAAAATCGGTTCACCTACTCTAGGATGAAAACTATATATAGGTGTATTTTTCAATTCGCCGCAGAACTTCCGAATACTTTCTGCAAGCATCAAAGATTGACCTTCTAAACGACCAGGTTCTGTACAAATTATAAAAGCTATAGGTATTGACATATTATGAAGTATTGATTTACTAAGTTAATTACTCAATGAAGATTTCTTTGCTATCATCAATATTTCCTGAAACAAAGCTGAATAACGACGGGCTTGAAGTTCCAGGGTAAATTCTTGCTCGGCTTTCTCACGAGCATAAAATGACAGTTTTTGCAACCTCTGTTCATTTTCAAGAACCCAGGTAATTCCTTTGGCAAAATCCTCAACTTCATAAGGTTTAGCCAAATAGCCGTTCTGCTGATGATCAACAATATCTTTTAAGCCAGTAGAATTAAACGCCACAACTGGAGTACCACAAGCGAATGATTCCGAAGCTGTCTGTCCAAAAGATTCTTGGAGAGACGGTACAAGCATTACATCAGCAGCTGAGTAAACAGTTGCTAAAGATATAGCATCATGTAAGTGTCCTAGATAGTGGGTTTTGAAACCTAAATCAGGTGGATTTTCGGGTTGAGATGCTCCAAAAATCACAACTTCCAAGCCATCCTTCCAGCCAGATTTCCTCAATTCTTGTAAAGCTGGTTGCAACAAATGAAATCCTTTATTTCTATCGCTTGTTGCTTCTATCGCTCCAAAGAGTATCAGCTTTTTATCTTGAGGTAGATTGAGTGCTTCTCGTGCAAAATGTTGATTAATCGGTCGATATTTTTGAGTATTTAGTCCGTGGGGAATTACCTCAATTCGCAAATTTTGGAATAAAGAGCTAGAACGAGCGCACTCTGCTAACCAAGAACTTGGTGAAACCAGAGTTAAATTTAAATTTTTCCAAGCTTTTACTTTGCGCTGCCATACCCAACGGGATAAATCCCATTCATTGCCACTGTTGAGTTGAGGACAAGCCCCACAGGATATTTTGTAGCGATCGCATTCTCCAGTTACGTGACACCCTCCAGTAAACCCCCACATATCATGGAGAGTCCAAACTAGAGGACGCTTCAGTTTAGCAAATGTTTCTATTTGCATAAAACCTCCGCTAATCCAATGCAAATTGATTATATCTGGATTAATCTGAGCAACTTTCGGAATAACTCTATCTGGCAACCATTGAGTAAAAAATGGAGTATTTTTCTTTTGGCGATAAAGCTTTAATGGTAAACTTTCAACTGTTAACTTTGCCTTAGCGATGCCTTGAAATAGTCTAATTTTAGGTGCAATTACTGTTTTATCATTACTATATTTTTCCTGAACTAACATTTGTGACTGTAGTCCTATATCCTGCAAACCTGTATGTAAACGATATGCAGCCCTTGCTGCACCGCCATTAATATCATGGGTACTAATATGTAAAATTTTCATTTTTATTAACTTAATAATCAATAAAACTATTTATGACCGCCATAAAACTAATTGACTAAAATATTTTTATGGTTTCGTTGATATTCAAGAGTTAAAGATAATGACGTAGTGACATACATTAACCAATTCCAGCTAGGAGTTAATAATCTGGCTTCTGAAAAATTAACTATGATAATAATAATTAGTATCTGCATTGGCCAATAATCTTCCGGTTTTTTCGCGACAGAAATAATTCGAGTCAATGCCATGAAAAAAAACCGGACAAACCCTGCTGCGAAAGTCAAAAAACCTAAAAATCCTAATTCTAAAAATATTTCTAAAAAACCATTGTGAGCATTACTTGCCCAATCATAAGTAGCTCTTAATTTAGATGCAGCATTACTAGTCCAAAATCCCGAAAATCCATAACCGAGCCAAGGTCTTTCCAAAATCTTAGAAATTACTAGCTCCCAGAGGTCAGAGCGCCCATTGAAGGTAAGGTCTTTACCAGAAGTACCAACTACAGTTTCGATATTGTTGAGAAGTAATATTGAAAAAACTATCATTAACATCAAAGTTGAAGTAATCATAATAACTTGTAATTTATAATTAGTTCTCTTCAGCGATCTGTAGAAAGGTAAAAGTAATACCATTGTCAATAATATCGTTAAAGATGTTGTTGAACGTGAGAGGATAATTAGACATACAGATATCCCACATAGTGCCCACATCAACCAGCGATATCGATGGCCGCTAAGAGCAAGGTGCAAAAAAACTCCTGCACTCCAAGCCATCATGTAACCTAATTCATTTTTATGACCATAAATTCCACTCCACATACCTACTAATTCAGGTGATTCGTGAATATAACCTGGTACGAATGCAGAAAATAACATAGATAATGATGCAGCTATGCCAAGCGCCCAAGCTATCAGCTTAATTTGTTCCTTAAGGGAATAACGCATTGCTAAATAGATTGCAAGAAAATATATGCGGATTAGACCTCTTAGATAAGTAAGACTAGAACTTAAGTCTTCTGACCATAAAAGAGAAAATATAACTATTGCTATTAAAAAAAACTGTAATGGACTTCTAGTAATTACATAAAGAAAACCTTTCCAGTATAAAATTAGGAAATAAAATAGGATTAAATATGAAACTATGTTGAACAAAGTATCTAGCTTATCACCTCCAAGGGTAGACATGGAGACTTCTTGCGCAGGGTGTATTGTTAATGCCCCCACAGCAATGAGTAATAGCAAGATAGTTAATATTTTTTCTGTTAATTTTACTTTCATTTGGGATATTTAATTAATCTATTTTTTTATCACTGAGTAATTCAATCTTTTCTTCACTTCCTCTTTAAAAATGTCCAATGCAGTTGCTTTATAGACTGTTTTCTGTGTAAAATTATCTGCTTCTACATTCCTGACAATAAATGGTGGATGCTTTAATGGGAATTCCATTGCTTGCATCGACATATTGATGAAAGAAAATTCTTGATTTGAAGTAAAATGAGTTGCGTCTACACCAACACCAACATTAGAGATTAAATTGACATTGGGAATAATACTTAAGCTTCCCTGCATCCAACAAGCAAATGTCCATTGGTAATCCCAGGTTATACCTGTAGGATTGTCATAAACAGATTGAAATATTCGTTGCCAAGAATTTACCGCTTTTTGGTCTACAAGAATGTCATGTAAAAGGTTTTCTGCTTGCACCTCTTTCCAGAGTTTGATAGTCAAATCATAATGTTGCCAAGCACGCCTCCAACTTGCCCAACCCCAGCAGTGGTTGTAGCGAGAAAAATAGTAACTGTAATTTGTACGTTTTTGTTCAATTTGAAGATTTTGAGCAGAGATTGTGGCGATTCTGGTATCATTTCTATATTTTTCCAGCAGTTCTTGACTAAACCTGAAAAAAGTTGGGTGAGGAATACAATCATCTTCTAAAATAATTGTCTCTTCAACATTATTAAAGACCCAATCTAAACCACTTGATACCCGCTTTGCACAACCTAAGTTGACATCAGAATAATTCTTAATTACTTCACAATCCCAATCAACTTTCTCAATAATTGCCCTAGTAGCTTCGCATTTTTCTGCCTCACCTTCGCGGTCAGTACGGGGCCCATCTGCAATTACAAAAAGTTTTGTTGGCTTGGCTTGGCGAATCGCCTCAAAAACTTTTTCTGTTGTTTGGGGGCGTTTAAAAATAATAAAAGTTACTGGTGTTTGGATCATATAAACTTTAAATAATAACGATTAGTATTTGTAAAAATGAATAAGCGATCGCACCTGAATTTTAAATAGCTTTTGTGTTCTTGAATCAAATGCGTTGCATATAAAAGCAGCAGCAGCTTGAGAGATTATTGTTGCGATCGCAGCTCCAAGTCCTGCATATTTAGGAATCAATAATAGATTGAGAATAATGTTTAGTATTGCCCCAAATAAAGTCTTACCTAAAGAAACGTGGTTTAAACCTTCAGCAATAAACCAAGGTGATGTTGCAAGACCCATAAATACAAACAAAGAAGTCCAAATATGAACTGCTAATATTGCTCCTGCTTCTGCATATCCACTTCCAAACATCACCATAATTATCTTGTCAGATAAAAAGGACATTGGAAGAGCAATTGCTAAAGATATACATGTCATTAGACTGAGTAATTGTCCTATTCGCTGATAGTAAAGACTTTCTGATTTTTCCTTTGCTGCATAAATTGCCGGAGCAACAGAAGAAACAATAGCCGCTGGAAGAAAATACCAAATTTCAGAAATACGCACAGCAGCAGAATAAATTCCAACCTCACTATCTCCAATCATTTGACCTAACATCACCTGATCTATTCTCATAAAAATCATGATGGCAAACCCCGAAAAAATTAGAGGTAAACTCTCTTTCAGAAGAGTTTTGGCAGCCGCAACGCTCCAACGCCATAACCACAATGAAGATCCTTTGACTTGGTAAACAATCAGTAAGCCAATAGCACTCATTGCAAATTCTGCTAATGTTACCAAAGCAAAAGCTAGCAACGGTGCTTTTGTTAAAATTAATGCGATTTTGATCAGAGTATTTAGCAGAAATGCCGTGTTTTTAGCGATTACAGCATATTTTGACTGCACCTGTGATTGAAACCACAGTTCAATAGTATCAGATGCCCTAAAAACTCCTGCTATTCCTAAAATTGCAACTAGCCATATCTTTAGTGTTTCACGCTCACCTAACAAAAACATCGTGCTAACTGCCAATAAAACAGAAGCAATTCCACCCAAAAATTTTAGCCAAAAAGTAGTTCCTAAAATTTCCTCTTTGTTTGATGATTGACGAACAAGGTGGCGAACTACTACGTCATCTAGTCCGAGAGTAAAAATTGGGCTGAATAAGGCAACAAAAGCTAAAGCATAGTTAAATAGACCATACTGTTGTACTCCTAAATAACGTGCTACCCATACTCCTACAACTAAGCTTGCACCCATACGTAGAATGCGGTCAGCAAATAACCAACCTGTATTAGCAATAATTGCACGCAGCCCAGAACGAGATTTAAATTTCGAGAAGTTTTTAATTTTTAATTTGCTTAACATTATGTTTATAAATTAATCATATGCAATTATTTATAATCAATCTAGCTCATGCAACTTTTTAACTTCCTTAAATATAAAAGAAAGTGGATTTATTCAGCAATTCACATCATTGAGCGCTTACAAAATTTTTAATTTACCACTAGTCAAAATTTTTAAAAAATAGCTAAGTAAGAAAACTATACCCTTTATTTTCCAATAAAAACTATGCTCAAATAAAAATATTATTTTCAAATAAGTAACAAAATCGTGATATTTTGGGCATGGTATTGTTTGTAACTCATTCAGAGATATGAAAGCTAAGAATAGCGGAGGGTTAAAATTGTTTTTTTGCAAAATATAATTAAAGAGGGAATTGCGTTTCCAAAATCTTTTATATTCATAGTTTTTGTCTACATCTAAAAACCTCTTATTATGATATTGATTATTTTCATGTATTCTATACATTACTAAAGGTTTAGACATATAAAACTTTTTAGCCCCCACCAAAGAAGCTCCCCATACCAAACAGTCATCAGCCCTTACACGCCAATCTTCTATATTTGGAATAGGCAAAAATTTTCTGACTATTTCTCTACGTATTGATAATGTTGAAGTTATGGAACCAATCCATTCATTATTATATAAAGTTCTAATTACTGAATAACCCAAATCTAAATCAACTTCATCGTCTTGAAATGTCCCTTCTACTGCTCCAAATTTTTTATACGCACAAAATAAAAAATCACATTCACTGCGTCTATTGTAAAAATTTAGGGCGTTTTCTAAATACTGAGGTTCATAAATATCATCAGCATCTAAAAAAAATATAATGTCACCATTAGCAGCTAAAAACCCTTCATTAAAAGATGATAATTGTCCTTGGTTTTTTTCTTTCAAGATAGATTTAACATTAGTTAATTGAGTAAATTTGTTGATAATTTCCGTAGAATTATCTGTGGATGCGTCATCAACAATGATAATCTCATCAAAT
The DNA here is from genome assembly GCF_034530835.1 of Nostoc sp. DedQUE12b. Taxonomy (NCBI): domain Bacteria; kingdom Bacillati; phylum Cyanobacteriota; class Cyanophyceae; order Nostocales; family Nostocaceae; genus Nostoc; species Nostoc sp. DedQUE12b. Next base: position 96,099 of record NZ_JAVRCI010000010.1, read on the forward strand.
TTAACTGTCTGATTTAAAGCGCTATCAATTGCCTCAGAAAGAAAATCAGCATAATTGTAATTATTAATTAAACAAGAAGTTTTAATTTTAGTTTTATCCATTATTTCTACAGTCACAAAATTGGGTTTAGATGGTTGTAGTGATGGTAGCTTTCAAAATTTATCAGAAAAGTTAATGCTCTTTGCGAAATTTAGTTAAGCTGCTAGATACCAAATCTTGTTCAATTTGTCGTTTCTTAGTGTCATAAAAATAATTATTAGGTTCATTTTTAGTATTCACACCATTGATGACTATCCCTAATACCTTCTGACCTGACTGAGTTAAAAACTCTTTAGCCGCATTTGCACTGTTCAAGTCAACTACTCCAGGACGAACGACTAATAAGATACCGTCAGTCAAGGTGCTTAAAACAGCAGCATCTGCTATTCCTGACAATGGAGGAGTATCGAAAATGACAAGATCATAATCTCTGCCAAAGTTACTAATTAATGTTGCCATGCGTTGAGAATCTAGCATTGCAACTGGATTAGGAGGCAAAACTCCAGAAGTGAGAACTTCCAGATTAGGCATTACTTCCTGAACAACTGTATCTAAAGAAGCTTGATTAATTAGTATATTACTTAGTCCCATTGTATTTGTTAGCCCCCAGATATGATGCTGTATGGGATGACGCATATCTGCATCCACCAACAACACCCTACGCCCCGCTTGAGCCATAGTTACAGCTAAATTTGCAGATACGTCAGACTTTCCTTCTTTTGCAACAGAACTTGTAACTACAATGCTTTTGAGCGGTTTATCAGAACAGAGGAACTTCAAGTTTACTTGTAGTATTTGATATGCATTACCAACAGGGAAGTAAGGAATATCTCTGCCAATAATTTTGGGAATAGCTCTATCCAGTCCTGGTATAGAAGAATGATCTTTACCATTTCTACCTTGTGTAGGAATTACTCCCAAAACACTGTATCTCAAGACTTCTTTGGCTTCTTTGACGGTCTTTACCGAGCGGTCTATCAAGTCTAAAGTAAAGGCGACAATGATACCTAAGAAAAAACCAACTCCTGCTCCACCAACAATAAACAGCATTTTCCGAGGCCCTTCTGCTTTATCAGGGATTAAAGCATAGGAAATGACACGAGCATTTGCAATTTTTTGGTTCTGTGCAATATCAATCTCTTGGCGTTTCTTTAAAAGTGTTTCGTAAGTCGTTTGAGCTGCTTGCAGTTTCCGTTCTAGCTCTCGTTGACTTTGTTCTAGCCTTGGCAAATTATTTGCTCGTTTTATATAGGCATTTTGCTGTTGTTTGAGTGTGGCAATTTGTCTCTCTAGCCCAACCCGTTCTGCCTGGGCACGAGTAATATCTGCAATTAGGCTTTGCCGTAGTTGTCCAACCTGTAAACTTCCCTGTGTTATCTGTGCTCCACCAGCTACTTGTCCTGTCCGCTCTTTTAGCAAGTTCTTAAGAGCTACGACTTTTTCTTCTAAGTTAGTAATTGTAGGGTGTTCAGGTGCAAAACGAGTCCGCTCTATTGCTAGTTTGCTTTCTGTTTCTTGGAGTTCAGCAAGCACTTTCTGAACTCCAGGTGCTTGACTCAATTCAGATTCAATTACCCCTTGCCGTGAATCTACCTGAGCTTCACTGCTTAACTGTTGTAGACGACCCTTGACATCATCTAGTTGAGCTAAAGCTTGAGAAATTTGGTTTCCTAACTTAGAAATTGTATCGACTGCTGCGGCTGCTTCTTGTTCTAGGACAACAACTTTATTCGTTTCTTTAAATACCCGCAGTTTTGATTCGGCTCTTCTGACAACTTCCTCAGCTTTAGGTACTTCCGTTACAAGAACCTGTTTGGCTGTCCGCGCTTCATTCTGATTAGCCTTGATATTTAGATCGATATAACTGTCAATAACTTCATTAACGATTTTAGCTGCTAGCTTTGGATCGCCGCCTTTATAAGAAAGTTGTACAACATCAGTGCCTTTAATTCCTTCTATTTTTAGTTGTTTTGCCAAGTCGGGAATCGAGAGCAGTTTGCCTTGACTATCTTTAAGGTTGAGGGAATTAATCGTTTTCTCAATTACTGGATTTGATCCAATAACTCTCACCTGAGTTTCCAAGGGATTGTCGTTCACATTCAAAGCTTCTAGGCGTCCTATGTCATCCGGTAAGCCCGTGAGTGAAGAAGAGCGATTTGTTTTAATCATCAAACTTCCTTCTGCCTTGTATGAAGGTTTTAGTGAAAATGCATATAAGCATCCAAGGCTAACAGATATAGCGAAAATTCCAACTAGAGGTAGCCAACGCCGTTGAAGAACTTCTAGGTATTTCTGAATATTTACTTCTTCAAAATGTGGTAAAGATTCCATCGTCATAATATATGTAAACTTTTATAAAAAAAGACTATTTACTTACAGCAGATTGTTCTCACAATTTCGAATCCAGTAACACTGTAGTCTATCTTGTGATATTAATATTTGGGTTGATTGTTAGCTAATACCTTATTGCTGAGATTCTTCAATATCTGAAGTTAACTAATAGTTTAGCAAGTCACAATTTTAACTTAATTCATATTTGACTGGCAGCAAAGCCAGGATAACTTACAATTTTATCCCTGATTGAGTTGCTTTCCATTTTTTGGGCTTAATTTTTGTTAACTTAGTTTTATGTTACTACTAACGCAAGTATTAATTAGTAACCTAACAATCACTATCATATTATGTAAGAACACTGAATTTAATAACTTCACAAAAAATTTATACAAAATACTAATATATTTACTTTTGGTTTGCTGATTTTAAAAAGACAAGAGGAGTCAATTTTTCAGGTAAGGAATAGTTAGATTGTGCCAGTCTATAAGCAATGTACACACTTCAGAGATAGGCTTTGGACAATGAAAAGAGATACATAGAAAGACTAGATGGATATTTACGTAAGCTACTTCAAAACTTTAATTAACAATGAATTCTTGCTTTGAATAATAGTCAATGGGAATAATACGGGACTGGCAATCATAAAATTGCATGATTTGAGTATTGAACCTATAAGGACTCACAATCAGCTTAAGGGACTTGCAAAAAATAAATTATCCCAAATTATTTATAGATTTGTAGGGACGCAAGGTCTTGGGCCCCTAAGACGGGATATTTTTTTAACTGGAAGTCCCTAATCTTTACTCCTCCCTCTTGTCTGATGGCTTGCTACCTACGACAAATTTTTCCGCTGACCGACTTAGTACAGGTAATTAAGTCGGTACAAATGATTAGAAGACAAGTAGTAAGACAAAATTAATTTACACAAAATTTAATTTTCAACTCTATCCAGCTTTAATTTAAAGTAGCTTAACAAAGGAGTATCAAATGACAGCGTGGTTAGAGCAATAAATTAGTTTACATCAGACTAGTACAAGACAGCGGAAATCCAGCTACTATCTCAATTAACCAGATGAATACCTCAAGCAAATTGTTCAAGGTAGGCCAACTTCAGCCATATTTTACTAGATTTCACTATATTTTTCATGAAGTTTCCCTATATTTATTATTACCTGTGTTAATCTGAAGTACTCAAGCTAGCCTTCTATTTTTTGGTTTTTGGTTTTAGGCAATTGTAATTATTAAACTGACATTAAATGTTGAGAGATGGAATTATGAAATCCTCTTCTATTATCTTACCCGTTGTGATTAGCACACTCACTTTCAGTCATAGTGCCTATGCTAACCAGGAGAATGTTCCTACAACAATAGGCGATCGCGATCAGGCTGGAGTTTTATTTACAGAACCAGCTACAATTAACGCTACATGGAGCAATTTTAGCGGACAGACTAATAATCCAAAACAAACTGCTGAATCAATTTCCCTGATGCAGGAGCGAGGATGCCAAAAAATTAACCCGCTTGAGTTCATCAATAACCCAAGCGCTTTTTTTAAGCAATGTCAGGAGCCAACCAAGACTCAAAGTACTGAACCAATTGAGTATCTCAAGGTTCCTAAACTGGATTCTGGTATTAGTGTGACAGTTACTAAATTTTGATATAGGAATTTTTTTAACAATAGATAGCTAATTCTTGGTAGTGTGATTTATCTAGAGAATTTACGCTCAAATATGGATGAAATATTTATGCTGGCTGCTTTAGCTCAAAGCAGAAAAGCTTTGCCGGAATGTTTGGCGAACCCACCAGTAGGCTGTGCGATCGTAGATGGTCAAGAGATAGTAGCTCAAGGATACACGCAAGCACCAGGAAAACACCATGCTGAGGCTAACGCACTTAAACAGATTCAAGGCAAAGCTTTCAACTTCTTGAAAATGTATGTAACTCTTGAACCTTGTTCTTTTCATGGACGCACACCTACATGTGCTTTAGCGATCGCTGAAGATTGTCGAATAGATGAAATATATGTATCTATACTTGATCCAGACCCCCGCAATAATGGTAAAGGATTAGACATTCTTAAAAAAGCAGGAAAAATAGTTAATGTCAGATTATGCGCCAATGAGGTGAATGCTTTTCTTAACCAATATCTATTAAAGTGATGATTGAAGATTTAGATTAAAACTTCAATAATAGTACTATTTTCCGAAAAAACTTTGCAATAACCTAACTATATATAGATACATAACTGGGCTTTTGTGCCAACTAAAAGTTGAAACCAGTAAGCGAGAAAGCTGTGAGATATTCCTTCATTAGGAGTTTTAGACTATTTCCGACTTCTCCAAAAAGTGGGAATGTTGTTTAAGCTATGCTGCACAACAATGAACTAGATACCCTTACACAAAAATGTTTTCGCTTCAAGAGGATATTAGGGCGATCGCGGGTGTTGCTGCCTTGCCAAGTATCATCCTTGATGTTAGTGTTACCACTGTTAGTACTTTTATTCCCTAAAATTTCTCTAGGAGTAATCAAGTTGATAATACCGCATCCAGTGCAGATGTCTGCGTGCAATTATGACACAATTGCAATTGTCACAGATATCTGCGTCTTTTTGATCATCCTAAATCCTAGCAAAGAGATATGAGTCAGAATGAATGTACAGATGTAGCGCTGCTACATCTGTGCAAGTGTTCTGGATACTGCATAATTAATTTCACCAGATGCCTAATTACTAAGTATTTGACCAGATTCTTAAAGTAAGCTGTTATTAAAGAAGGAGAGCAGGTGAAGTTCTTTCACGTTTAAGGATCCCGCTATGTACCTGGCTTGATATGATTAGATTGTATTATAAAAAAATGAGGTGAAAAATGGATATTTTATATTTAATAAGTTCTTATTTAAGGGGATTACATCTATTGATAAAAAAATTATGAGCATATCAATGAATGAAATTTTTGTGATATTTTAAAATTTTCTATTAATAATTTATCTCTTAGATAATGAAATCCTTCGTAACTTTTACTTTTTCCAGTAACACCATTGTATAACGAAACTAAATTTAATTGTTAATTGTATTTTATATGCGAAAATAAATGATAAAGGAATGTAATTACTTAAAAGGATATGCTAATGATACTTTAGGTAATTGATTTGTGACTGGTGATGATGTTATTATTAAGGAGTAGGTTGATTTTGGGTTTATTATCTCCAAGAATTAACTTGTAATGTATCATAGACCAGAATTCATCAGTGTTGCAAATTGATTAGACCTCTTGCATAAATTACAAATTAAAAACCCCACCCCGCCAAAGCGTAGCTTTATCTCCCCTCCCCGAAAGTGGAAGGAAATTAAGGGATGGGGTGTTAAGTACTTTTGCAAGATATCTATTAATTAACAGTGTGAAATGACTGTGGGTCTGAATATCTAGACTTGATACCAATAAATTGATGAGGTTACAGAGGAGCAAATAACCATGAGCAACTTAACATCTCCACATACCGAAGTTCAAAAAACGAAGAAAAAAAGTTTAGCCGCAGATAAAAAGCCTCGAGCTACAGATGATATTGTGCGTAGTTATCTGCAAGAGATCGGGCGTGTAGATTTGTTGACTCGCGAACAAGAGGTTATTTTTGCCCAACACGTGCAGCAGATGATGAATTTATTAGCTGCTAAGGAAGAATTGGCTGTGACATTAAACTACGAACCCACGCTGCAAGAATGGGCAGATCGGGTGGAGTTAAGTGTGGAGGTACTAGAGCAACAGCTAAATTTAGGACACCAGGCCAAGCAGAAAATGATTCAGGCTAATCTCCGGTTAGTGGTAGCTGTGGCAAAGAAATACCAGCACCGGAACCTAGAATTTATGGATTTAATTCAAGAAGGTACTTTAGGTTTAGAACGGGGGGTGGATAAATTTGATCCCGCTCTTGGTTACAAGTTTTCTACTTATGCTTATTGGTGGATTCGTCAAGGAATTACACGGGCGATCGCTCAACAAGGACGTACAATTCGTTTACCTATCCACGTCTTTGAGAAACTGAACAAAATTAAACGGGTGCAGCGAGAATTATCTCAACAGTTAGGTCGCGTTCCTAGTACTGCTGAAATTGCTACTGCCTTATCTTTGACACCTAGCCAAGTTCGAGAGTGTTTATACTTAGCCCGACAACCCTTCTCTCTAGAGGCACGAGTTGGGGAACAACAAGATACAGAATTGCAGGACATATTGGAGGATGATGGTCCTTCTCCTGAAGATTATGCCGTTGAAGAATCTCTCCACCAAGATTTACAAGACTTATTGGCAAAGCTGTCTCCCCAGCAGCGAGAAATATTAACTCTGCGCTTTGGTCTAACTGATGGGTATGAACTTTCTTTAGCACAGATTGGCGATCGCATGGGTATTAGTCGAGAACGGGTGCGTCAGATAGAACAAAAAGCTCTCAGTCTCCTCCGACGCCAAAAGGAACAAGTACGTAGTTATCTAGCTAGCTAAAGTTATTTTTTCATAAAAGAAATCACCATAATGGCTGTATAAAATTAAGTCGTTTTGGGGGAAAATAAACCTAAATAATCTCTCTTAAAGATTTAATATGAGTACACCAAAGACAGTGCAACAATTGCAGGTACAATGGGTGACTTCTGAAAACTTTGGACGTTATGGACAGGTGATTTTTGCAAGTCTTGATGGCAAAACTTATGATGGGGAAGATGCCCAGTTAAACCTGCAAAACGGGATTCCACGATTTTATATTATGCGGTTGGAGAAGATAGGGCGAAAGTTCCACAAAATTACTCGTCATGTGGAATGCACTCAATGTCTGGGTTCTTTGGAAGGGAAGGATTGGTTAATTGCAGTTTGTCCTCCTCATAATGATGTGAATGAACCAGCATTAGAAGATATTGCTGCTTTCCGCATTCCGGGGAATTGTTTTATCAAGCTACACGAGGGTACTTGGCACGCTGGCCCCCATTTTGACCATGAAGCTGTGGATTTTTATAATTTAGAACTAGCTGATACCAATAGGGTAGATCATTTCACCCATGATTTTCTCAAGAGTCATCAATTAGAGTTTGAGATGGTTTAGGTAAGATTAGGTTTAATTATAGATATAGACAAGCCATTTCCCTGAATTAGTTCAAGTATTACGTCAGTTTGGTTATGATGTATGGATGTGTAATGTTAGCCTAGAAACTGTATCCCAGCAGAATGGTTGCGTAGAAGTTTCCACTGCCTTTGAAATTTTTCTTAAACATTCATTTTATGTCTTCTTCCAAGTCTCAATCTTCTGACAAAAGCTTTGTCTACCGCGAATTTGGCAATGACAACTCCGCCGCCACAGAAAGACCGATTCCAGAACTACCCCCACAACAACAAAATCTGAAAGTACAGGCTTCCCGCAAAGGACGCAAAGGTAAAACCGTCACAGTCGTTAGCGGTTTTCAAGCCAAACCCGAAACCTTAGCAGATTTGGTGAAGCAGTTGAAAACCCAGTGTGGGACAGGTGGGACACTTAAAGACAACGAAATTGAAATTCAGGGCGAACACAAACAGAAAATTGTTGAGATTTTGACCAAGCTAGGTTACAAAGCCAAAATTAGCGGTGGCTAATGTGTTGAGTGCGGTTTACCGTATCTTAAGCGCTATCTAGATTAAGAGAGGGAATGTTATCTTTGAGAGGTACAAATATGCTTGAACAGTGGTAAATTAGTTTGCCAACAAGCTGTTTTTTCTGAGATTAACAGGAGGTTTAAATGGATTTAGTTCGGATTCTGTGTGCCATTTTCCTGCCGCCTTTGGGAGTTTTTTTACAAGTAGGTTTTGGTATAGACTTTTGGATTAATATACTTTTGACGCTGTTTGGTTACATTCCTGGTATTATTCATGCAGTGTGGATAATTGCTAAGAAATAATTCTTTGTAGAAGTAGGTTAAGCGTACCAATATCTGTGTTAATGATTGTTATAGAGGCAATTCATGAATTGCCTCTATAAAAAAGTTTATAAAATTAACTACTTTGTATTCGTAACTTTAATTAAACAAAAATTTCTAAGAATACTATTTTATTTTTGAAATATACATAAACACTACCCAAGAAAACCCGATATCTAAATAAAAGTTGTAAAAACAATATTTATCAAGTCTCTAATGTAAGCTTTTGTGTGGGGTAAATACTGAATTAACTCTAACTTTTTAACATCGTATAGAGTCTAAACTCTAGAAGCAAGGGGCAGATGTGTAATTGCCATTGCACAGTTGAAACGTTTAAATCTTTGATTAACCCAGTGCGTATATCTAATACCCAGCCGTGAACCATAGGTGCTTTTCGCTCATGGAGTACTTGACGCATGATGGAAGTTTGGTAAAGATTTTTCACTTGCGCTACAACATTGATTTCTGCCAAGCGATTCAGACGTTCTTCTCTTGTTGGCAAGGCGTCAATTTCTTCTTGTTTCTCTAAATACAGTTCCCGAATTGGATTTACCCAGTTATCAAGAATTCCGATAGTTCTCCCTTCTAAAGCTGCCTTAATTCCTCCGCAATCGTAGTGACCACAAACGATAATGTGTTCCACTTTCAGGTGTAAAATTGCATATTCTAAAACGGCTAAAAAGTTTATATCTGTTAGAGAAACTTGATTGGCAATATTACGATGTACAAATAACTCTCCTGGTTCTGTACGGGTAAACTTTGTTAATGCCAGACGACTATCAGAACACCCAATGTATAAAAAAGGTGGTGTTTGTCCATTAGATAATTGTTGAAAGTAAGTTGGATCTAGAGCTAGCTTTTCGGCAACCCAAGCCTGATTATTTCTGAGGAGTTCATCAATGCTGTTGTATTTCATCTTTCGTTAAATTCGAGAGAGAATCTTATCAATATTTTATTTTAACTGATCTACAGATTTGTCTAAATCAAGATGAACTTTCTCAGAACTCAAATCTTCTAAAGATGACAATTTTTTTCAATCGGGGGCAACAACTTTGCTATCGTTATGATGATTGATTGACCAACGGTGATCGATAGCTACAGAGGAAAACTCGCAAATTTCTTCTAGTCGCTTTTGCTGTACAGCAGCTTTCCGGAGAGTAATAATTAGCTGATTCACCTGATGCCGTAAATCTGGGTTATCATTTACTGCTAACATAGTTTGTCTTTCTAAGAGTTGAAGTATAAGTTCGTAGTGAATAGGCGAAGGTAGAGGAATTTGCTCCATGAAGTTAAATTTTGATTTCATATTTGGGATTTTTTATTAGTCACAGTTCGTTTCTTGTTAATAAATTGTTACATACTAAATAACTAGTTGCTTATGGCTTTGATTTGATTAGCAATGAAGATTTGGCAAAGATATTGATGATATTTAATGGCAAACTGCTGCGTGTATACGCATAGTGTGCCCAATTGCTCAACTATTATGTGCAGCCCTGCACCTTTTAGGGGCAGGTGAGGTGTTTCTTTCAAAAATTCCTCGGTAATATACGAGCGATCGCAGCGCCGGGATCTGGTTGTTTTACCAAAGATTCTCCAATGAGTACAGCAGATGCACCTGCTGTCAGCACTAAACTTAAATCTTCTGGGTTGTGTAGTCCTGACTCGCTGACAACAAGGATATTTTTCTCTTGCAATTGTCTACCCCTTGCAGCTAAAAGTTGGCAAGTAGTTTGCAGATCAACAGAGAAATCTTCCAAATTGCGATTATTGATTCCTACTAAGGAGACCCCATCCAAAGCTAACACACGGTCAAGTTCTGCCAAACTATGGACTTCAACTAAGGTTGCCATTTTCAGGTTGTTAGCAATTTTGAGGAAGTATTTCAGATCTTGATCGCTCAAAATAGCCGCAATCAACAAAATAGCATCTGCACCCTGAACCCGCGCCAAGTATATCTGATAAGCATAAACGACAAACTCTTTGCACAGTAGGGGCAAATCTACGGCAGCCCGAACCTTGGCTAAGTTTTCAAAACTACCTTGAAAAAACTTGACATCTGTCAGCACAGAAAGACAACTAGCGCCACCTTGCTGATAAGACAGGGCGATCGCTACTGGGTCAAAATCTTCTCGTAAAACACCTTTACTAGGTGAAGCTTTTTTAACTTCGGCAATCAATGCTGGCTTAGTCTTACCTTGGCGCAAGGCGTCGACAAAATCACGGGTTGGCGGCGCAGTCAGTACCCGCTTCCGTAATTCTTGCAAAGGAACTTGTTCCCGCATTTGGTCATATTCTACTTCTTTCTGCCAGACAATTTCTTCTAAGATGTGGTTTGGTGCTGCATCAGGCACGACAGCCTGATAACGCAATATCGATACATCAATAGCTGGGTTAGGTGAACGGCGACGGATTTGCATAATTTGTCATTAGTCATTGGTCATTAGTCATTGGTTATTAGTCATTGGTCATTTGTCCTAGTTTATTGACAAAGGACAAATGACAGAGGACAAATGACTAAATGGCTCGTTTATAAGCTTCGTCTAGGACTTCTGAGAGTGTCGGGTGGGCGTGAACTAGATGTGCAAGATTGTGGACAGATTGACGGTTGGCGATCGCAGCTGACGCTTCATGAATTATGTCTGAGGCGTGCAGTCCGAAAATGTGAACACCCAAGACTTCTCCGGTGTCTTTGCGATATATCACCTTGGCAATACCGTCGGCTTCATTTTCTGCCAACGCTTTGGAATTTCCTTTGAAGTAACTCCTACTTGTGGCGATTTCAAACCCTTCGGTTTGTCCCAACTCCTTAGCTGCTGTTTCAGTTAAGCCTACATAGCTGACCTCTGGGTGGGTAAATGCCGCTGCGGGGATGCTGCGATAGTCTACTATTCTTTCCCTCCCAACTATATTTTCTACCGCGATGATGCCTTGAGCAGAAGCAGCATGGGCTAACATCATCTTCCCATTAGCGTCGCCAATTGCCCACAAATGCGGCACGACTTCACCTGCTGATAGCACTGCCATGCGATCGTCTACTGGAATAAAATTCCGGCGATCGACTTCCACACCCACAGACTCTAAACCAAGATTTTTGGTCGCTGGGATGCGTCCCGTAGCCACCAAGCAAGCATCTACTTCGATGACATCTACATCTTCTTTGGTTTTGAAATCTGCTAACTCAATCACCACAGGTGAACCTGGGATAACTTTTTTGGCGTATATTCCGACTTTCGTTTCAATATCACGGGGAGTAATTAGCACCCGTTCGGCAAGTTTGGCAATATCGCGGTCAAATCCTGGCATTAACTGATCTAAGGCTTCAATCAAGGTGATTTCACAACCCAAAGCTGAGTAAATATCAGAAAATTCTAAGCCGATATAACCACTGCCAATAATTGCCACCCAGTCTGGTAACGACTCTAATTTGACACCTTGATCGCTGGTAAAGACAGTTTTGCCATCTATTTCAATCCCTGGAGGGACAAAAGGAATCGAACCAGGGGAAAGGATAATGTCTTTGGCTGTGATGGTTTTTTCACCCCCGTCTCCGACGATAGAGACTTTTTGCGCCCCAGCGATTTTTCCCCAACCTCTGATGATATCGACTTTTAGACGTTTGAGGCTGTTGGTTAAGTCGCCTTGAATTTTCGAGACGAGATCGTTAGCATGATTAGCGATCGCTTGGCGATCGAATTCCACGCTACCAATTTGAATTCCCAGTGACTTGAGGTGGTGGGCATTGCGTAACTCCCGCACACGTCCAGATGCTGCCAGCAGCGCTTTAGAAGGAATACAGCCCCGATTAACACAGGTTCCTCCCATATCAGCAGCTTCAATAATTGCTGTTTTCAAACCACAACTTACGGCGTGTAAGGCTGCGCCATGTCCGCCTACACCAGCGCCGATAATTACTAAATCGTAATCATATCCTTGACTCACGTTAGTTTCCCCGTGTGCTTCGCCTATTTATTCTCAACTTGACCGACAATCAGCGCAACCCTTTTAACAGTTATCAGTTATCAGTTTTATCGCTGAACTCTAAATCCCTTACCTTACATTACCCTGACTGTTTACTGTTGACTGTTCACTGATTTCAGGTTTGGGTATTGCTAACTCAAATTATGATTCACTCACTTCTGGCGAAAATATGGATATTTTCATTATATGGGTTGGTTTTCCCAGAAAAGCGACAAGAAATTAAGTGAGTATTTGCAGGGCAATGAAGCTGATTCCCAGTTCTAAGCTAGTTAATGAATAGAAATTGCGGTTTCATTCAGAATCTCCACACCTTTTTCTTTACAGGGCGTTAGCGTAACACTAAGCTGGATTTAGGATTGATCCAGAAGATTTACGCAGGCGATCGCTCGATGTCTATTCCCCAAATTAGTGAATTTACTATCCGCCGTCATGCCAACGCCAAATCTTTCCAGCGGGGCGAGGCATATTATAACGCTGGTGCTGTTAATGCCGTTATCCTACGTGGTCATTTGCTTCAGGCAGATGTTATAGGCACCGAAGCTAGACCTTATCATGTCAGCCTGAATTTCGATAGTAGTGGGTTAACCTCAGTAAAATGCACCTGTGCCTACGACTATGAAGGGTGGTGCAAACACATTGTTGCGACGATGCTCGTTTGTGCGCGTAACTCAGAAAATATTGAGCAGCGTCCTACCCTTGAAGAACTACTAAATCGCCTGAATTATATCGAAACTCAAAGGCTCCTGCAAGAGTTGGTAGCAGAATACCCCCCTCTAATTGAGGCGATTGACCGCCATGTAAGTTGGATGACAAATCCTGTTGACAACCAAACAATTATAAAATCCGTGCGCCACAGTACTATTGATCCGGCTGCTTTTCGGCGGCAAGTACGGCAGATTCTCAAGGATACCGTGCGCTACTTTGAGGAGGGATACGAAGAAGACCCGATTGGCGAAGATTTGCTGAGTGTAGTGCAAACTGCGGTTGATTTTAGCGAACGGGGAGAAGGTGAAAATGCGATCGCTATTTTGTCAGCAATTACCTCTACCTGTGCGGAAAATTGGGATGATGTTGCCGAATACGGCGCTGAAAATGATGAAGTTGTCGCGGAATTAAATAATGCTTGGTGTGAAGCAATTCTTAGCACGGAACTTACTCCAGAAGAAAAAGTTGATATTCAAATAAATTTAGAAGCTTGGCAAGATGAGTGGAATGCTGATTTTGGTTTAGTTATGGAGGCTTTACGCCAAGGTTGGGATTATCCGCCACTGGTACAAGTTCTCCAAGGTAACATTACTGAAAGGGGGGCTTGGGAAGAAGACGTACCAGATTATGCTGATGATTTGGCATTAATTCGCCTGAAAATTCTCGAACGTCAAGAACGTTATCAAGAATACCTGTATTTAGCAGAAGCGGAAGGGCAAACTCAGCAATATCTGACAATGTTGGGGCGTTTAGGCAGGGTGGAAGAAGCAATTGATGCTGCTCAAACCCAGATGAACTCAATGGAAGAAGCCTTTGCTTTAGCGAAAACACTTAGCGTTCAGGGGGCATTACAGCAAGCATTAGATATAGCCCAGAGTGGATTAAATTTATCAGGTAATTGTCAGTACAAATTGGGAATTTGGACAAGTGATTTAGCTGTTGAGTTGGGTAATAGTGAAGCTGCTTTATTAGCAATCAAGGCGGCTTTTGAAATAAAGCCCTCCTTTGTGGATTACCAAAAGATGGCAGAATTGGCTGGGGCAAACTGGGAAAGTGTCAAAACAGACCTGCTGAGAATTGTCCGTACTTGTAGTGGTTGGGGAACAGAATCAGCCAAGGTAGATATATTCTTGTATGAGGGGCTAATTGATGATGCAATTGCGATCGCTGGTGAACTAAGTTCCGATCGTTCAGAGTTAATTCACCGAGTTATGGATGCTGCTATCCCTCATAATCCTGGTTGGGTGATTGCTAATGCTCGTCGCCGTGCCGAAAAGATTATGGATGCAGGTAAAGCCGAATACTATTATTACGCGGTTGAATGGTTGAAAAAGGCGCGTAATGCCTATTTGGAATCTGGGAAGAAAGCTGAGTGGTTAAGCTATCGGGAAAACTTGATGCAAACTCACGCTCGTAAACGTAAATTGATGGGAATGTTTCAGCAAAGTGGTATGGAGTGAAAAAGGCAGCAAGTAGTTCAATGAGCGGTGTAGGCTTATCTTTCAGAGACGTACAAGGGAAAGACCTACACTGAGTGCAGCATACTAAATCAGAAATTTGATATCGATTTAAACTGTAAAAAAAGCACGGAGATACTACGCGTAGCTTGCTTCCACGTAGTGGTAGGGAAGCCTTTGACTACATAAATTTTTTTCCCTACCAAGGATTTCGGGCAACGCATAATTAATTTAATTTCACCAGATATCTGATTGATACTTTTAAATCTGCAATCACCAGATGATTTAGCTTTTAAATTGAGATTTGCTCAAGATATTAACTTTAGCGACAAAACATGAAGTAAGATTCACTTCTGAAGCAGTCCCCGTATAATCCCATAGTTACTGACAAGAATAGTCCAGTGCGATGATTGATAAATACCCTCAGAATCTTATACTGTCCTGCTTACCGCTGAGTATGCTTCTATTACTTAGCAGTACATCTTTAAGTCCACTGAAAGCTCAGGCTGTTGATACTACACAATTACCAACTAGTGATTTCACCCTATCACAACAAAATCCACCACCACCACCACCACCACAGGATATCCAACCACCTACACCTTCACCACTTCCCTCACCTGAAGTGCCACAGCCACTCCCCCCACCAGCAGAACTACTTCCACCCTCTGCCCCAACTCCCACACCTGATGCACCACTCCCTGGCAACTTTCCTCAAACTATTGTTGTTGAACGCTTTGAAGTTGTTGGTAGCACAGTTTTCAGTGCTGAAGAGTTAGCCAAAGCCACTGCTGAATTTACCAAACGCCCGATCTCACTGACTGAATTGTTTCAAGCACGTTCCAAAATCACTGATTTATATGTCAAAAATGGTTATATTACTTCTGGTGCTTTGATTCCACCCCAAAGAATCCAACCCCAATCCCGTGTTGTCAAAATTCAGGTGGTCGAAGGTAAATTAGAAGATATTCAGGTAACTGGGACTCGGCGGCTGAATCCGAATTATGTCCGCAGCCGACTAGCAATAGCCACATCACCGCCTCTCAATCGCCAGCGTCTATTAGAAGCACTGCAACTTTTGCAACTTAATCCTTTGATTCAAAACGTGACTGCTGAACTCTCAGCAGGATCGCGGACGGGTACGAGTCTATTAGAAGTTAAAATCAGTGAGGCAAAAACCTTTAGTGGGCAAATAGTTCTTGATAATGGGCGATCGCCTAGTGTTGGCAGTTTTCGACGCGGATTAAGATTGAATGAAGCCAACTTACTCGGATTGGGAGATGGTCTGAGTGTAGGCTACACCAATACTGATGGTAGCAACTCCTTTGACGCTAGTTACACATTGCCTCTCAATCCCCGCAACGGAACGCTTACCTTCAACTATGGCACTACGTCGAGCAATGTCATTGAGCCTCCTTTCGACATCCTAGATATCGAATCGGCTTCTCGCTACTACGAGCTGACATTCCGTCAGCCAATAATCCAAACTCCTACACAAGAATTCGCTTTGGGGTTAACAGCTTCCCGACGCGAAAGTGAGATCTCGTCCTTGTTACAGAGAGAAGGGGTTCCCGCCTCTGATCTTTCACCTGGTGCTGATGAACAGGGACGCACCAGGGTATCTGCATTGCGATTTTTTCAAGAATGGACGAGTCGTAATAGTCGTGAAGTCGTTGCCCTACGCTCTCAATTCAGTTTGGGCATAGATGTGTTGGATGCGACAGTTAATCAAGATGCTCCCGATAGCCGTTTTTTTGCTTGGCAAGGGCAAGCACAATGGGCACGGCTTTTAGCTCCTGAAAGCTTATTGTTATTACGTTTAAATACGCAACTAGCATCTACAAAACTTCTACCTATAGAGCAATTTGGCTTAGGTGGGCAGGATAGCATTCGCGGCTACCGTCAAGATTACCTGCTGACAGATAATGGCGCTTTTGTTTCTGCGGAAATTCAAGTACCGATTCTGCGCTTACCGCAGATAGATAGCATATTACAAGTTGTCCCGTTTGTGGATTTTGGGGTTGGCTGGAATACTTCTGGTGAAGACAATCCCGATCGCAATACTTTAGCTGCTGTTGGTCTGGGGTTGCGTTGGGCACAGGGCGATCGCTTCACCGTTCGTCTTGACTGGGGTATTCCTTTGGTATCTGTTAACAACTCAAATGAGAGAACATTACAAGAAAACGGTCTGTATTTTAGTTTACTCTATAATCCTTTTTAAGCGCTGTTCATCTCCACCCTAGCAAGAGTTGAGGGTGGGGATAGACAATAGTCAATGATAAAAATATGAAGATGGTCTAAGTTTTTATAAAAAAGACCCTGGGTTATGATTCCAGGGTGCATACACGTTTTTCAGGCATTAATAGGTTAAATAATAACTCTGTAAAATAGTTATTTCTACTATCTATAGAATGATACAAAAGTAGATCTAGTTATTTTAGTTTCTCAATACATCTGCCATTGGGAGTATATAAATATTGGCAGAGGCAAGTTATCCAGCAATATCTGATTGGATTAACCTTCAAATGCTACTGTAATTAATCCATCTAATTTAAGGTAATTTAATTTTTTTGAGGGCATAAAAACACATCAAAAATTAAATCTAATTTATAGGGAAATATCCGCAAAATAATCTGTGATAAAGGAGAATAACTTAAGCGTTTTTAGGTAGTTGCACAGTAAATAAACTACCTTTTCCTACTTCAGAAGTGACCTTGATAGTTCCTGCGTGCCCTTCTACAATGCGATGGGATAGATGTAATCCTAAGCCACTACCTGAGCGTTTATTTCTGCCTTGGCGAAATCGCTCGAAAATTGTTGCCTGATCTTCTGGTGCAATCCCATATCCTGTATCTTGTACCTCAATTATTACCGAATCTGGATCATCTGAATTAGATGATGTTTCATAAATGCGGATTGTTATGCCTCCTGTATCTGTAAATTTGATGGCATTTGCAATCAGGTTGTTTAACACTCGCCGTAATTCTAAACGATCGCCCATGATAATACCAGCGTTTGGACTCAGTGGATCTAATTTACGGGTATCAATTTCCAGAGCCAAGCTTTTTTCATTAGTTAGAGGACTTAGTTCGCTGACTACTTCTTGAGATATTTCACATAAATTGCATTCCTCCCAATTCAACGTTTTTTTACCCGCCTCGAAGCGATAGACTTCTAATAGGGTGTTGACCATTTCCATCAAATTTTGGTTACTACGAATCATGACTGCGATCGCCTGTTTCATTTCCGGCGAAATTTTGCAGAATGTTTCCATTTCAAACAAATTCAACATGCGATCAGAAGCTACTAGGGGAGTTCGCAAATCATGAGTCAGACGGGAAACAAAATCTTCCCGTTGGCGGGCCATTTTTTGTTGTTCGTCCAGACTGTGCTTGAGACGTAATAGCGATCGCACTCTTGCCAGTAGTTCATCAGTATCAAATGGTTTACGAATAAAATCGTCAGCACCAGCATCCAAACCTTCGACAACGCTGGATTGATGAAAGGCAGTAATCAACAGAATGGGAATATAAGAGATTGCGGGGTTATTCCGAATTCGACGTGTGACTTCATAGCCATCTATCCCCGGCATCATTACATCTAACAGAATCAGATCAGGTGGAGATTGCTCAATTTGCCGCAAAGCTTTTATTCCATCTGAAGCTAAATCAATTTTATATCCTTCACTTTCTAAAATTGCTTGAACCAAAATGAGATTATCTTGAGTGTCGTCAACTGCTAAGATACGATAAATTTTATTATTTTCAACTACAGACATGATTTATATTTATATATTTTTATCAGTTTTTGTGGAAGTAATTTTTAAATTTAGGATATTCTATAAGGTGCCTTCCTGGCTTGAGAAGATGACTGATGAGGATTTTTTCCAGGGCAAAAAAAATCTTCGTTATCTAATGAAGCCTGTGAAGCTGGAGCATTGCCTGCTACAGTCGGTAATGTAATTTGACGTGGCAATTCAATTTTAAACCTTGAACCAACCCCCAATTTACTCTCAAGAAATATTTTACCGCCCATCATTCGCACTAGCGAATCTATAATTGCCAAACCCAGACCCGTACCTGGATATTTGCGAGTGATAGTTTGATCGACTTGCCGAAATGCTTCAAAAATATGCTTAAAATCTTTGGAAGCTATGCCAATACCTGTATCTTGAACAATAATTACTACTCGATTTGCAGGTAGTTCCTTAACCTCAACCCAAATTTCACCAGACTCTGTGAATTTAATGGCGTTGGAAAGCAGGTTAATCAAAATTTGTTTGACACGAACTGGATCGTTAAATACCAAAGGATTTTGCAAATCGGTTTGTACTAACAATGAAAGATTTTTAGCATCAGCGAGGGAACGCATTTCACTGACAACGAGATTGATTACCTTGGATATATCGAATCTTTCTGCTTTTAAATCTAATCCTCCTCCCTCCAGCTTGGAAAAGTCGAGAACTTCATTCAGCAGCATCAGCAAATGCTTCCCATTATTCAAAATGCGCTCAACCATATCTGCTTGCTGGTGCGTTAGTTGACCAAACTTAGGACGCAGCAGGATTTGCGAAAAACCAATAATCGCATTCATTGGTGTTCTAAGTTCATGGGAAATAGTGGCTAAAAAAAGTGATTTTAGACGTGATGCCTCCAATAGCTTGAAGTTTTGCATTTGAATTTGTTGCTGTTGTCTCTCCAATTCTTGGTTCTTACAAATGAGTTGTTCATGACTTTCTCTAAGCTGCTGGTTTGCCAAATCGGCCTGCATTTCCGCTCGATAAATCCGAATTGCACTCCGTAAAACCTGCAACAAAGTTTCTGGGGAGATTCTAGATTTAGAGAGATAGTCTGTAGCCCCAGCTTTCAATAATTGGAGAGGAATTTGTTCATCTCCTTGACTAGTTAGGACTACTAAAGGAACTTTAATTTCTGAAGAACGTAGCTGTTGAATCAAGGTTAATGCATCCCGATCTGGTAAGTGATAGTCGAGGAAAACACAATCGTAAGCAGTAATGCTTAAGACAGAGAACGCATGATTACCATCACCTACTTCAGACAATTCTATCTGAACACCTGCTTTAGTCAGGGCAGAACGGATTGCTATCCGGTCTACTTGATCGTCGTCTACAACCAAAATTTTCAGCGTCTCTTCCATCGGTTTTAATTTTCGCCGCCAAACATAGGTTGATGTATAATGTTTCTATTTTCAGATTATCCAACTAAAGAATATAAAATTTTCGGACATCTAAAACCTGTAATTTGATTGATTAAGATATTTTGCATAATATCCACTTTCATACCTGCAACACATTCATTACATCAACTTCCCTATCCTCCATTAGTAGTATGTTAATCACTCTTTCAGGCGTTTCCTTGGGTTGAATTCAGTCTGTTATATCTTCAATCTGGTTAATTGACCAGATGGTAACTAAACTCCTAGCAAATAACCAATGTCCTGCAAAAACTCAGTAATTAACAAGCAGACACAGATGATACAAAGTAAAATAAAATACTTTACCAAGCTTAAAACCAATTGTAAATGAGTGAGCAAGCCACCGTCGTCAGTCATTGGTGAGAGTTGCATACTATTATCGTGTACCATAAGCTTGAATAGTTTTAGCTATCAAGTTAGTTAGAGCAGATAAATAAAAAAGTACTATCTATACCTATTTGTGGATATGAAATAATCCTAGCTCCTAAAATTTCGACAATTTTCTTAGCGATCGCCACATCTGTGTTAGTATTTATCCAGGTATATTGAACTTATAGATGTTCGCAAAATTACCAAGTCTTAATGCTGAAGAAAGGCTCCCGACAAAAGTTAGGCAAAAATTCAAAACCTAAAAGGGGAGGGATTCGCACAGAGGGATTGTATTATATCGTGTGAAGAGTCAGACAAACAAGTTCGCCACCAAGAACTACGAATTACTTTGCTGTTGGTGATTCCACCAAATTTTAACGCTACCTGATTCCCTTCTATGAGGATCTCTATTGGCTCTATCAATCGGATGAATCCAAAGGTTTGATTAAAAATCGCTCGAAACCATCGTTCACTTTTTCGTAAAGCAA
This sequence comes from Nostoc sp. DedQUE12b, assembly GCF_034530835.1. Classification (NCBI taxonomy): domain Bacteria; kingdom Bacillati; phylum Cyanobacteriota; class Cyanophyceae; order Nostocales; family Nostocaceae; genus Nostoc; species Nostoc sp. DedQUE12b. The sequence continues at coordinate 116,609 of NZ_JAVRCI010000010.1, forward strand.
CTTTCACCTGCTGTAATTTTTTCATTTTCGTAAGCTTTTTTTAAACTTTGACCCAAAATAATATTAATTAACAAATGGAACATGGCAACTCAAAGCTGAATTATCAGCAAGAAGGAGCAATTTGGCATTCGTTTCAATATTTCATACTTTTTGTGTAAGTATCTATATATCTCAAGCTAGATTTGTCCTCTATCTAAATATTAAAATTTTGGATACTTGTTATTTCTATCGGTGGATGCAGACAGGTTCAAATATCATCTATCTTAAGTTTGGGAAAATAAGAGATAGTAGTTACATATAAGGCAGTACTTTGAAAGATGCAAACAGCGCAAGAGTGAGTGTAGCGATGAATGAAATTAGTATTATTTTAATTGAAGATCACGACTTAACGCGAATGGGGCTACGAGCAGCATTACAGTCCCATAGTGCATTGAAAGTAATTGGGGAAGCGGCAAATGCTACCCAAGGGTTAAAACTTTTAGAAACGGCAAAGCCAGATGTAGCGGTAGTAGATATCGGCTTGCCTGACATGGATGGCATCGAACTCACTCGTAAATTCAAACGCTCCCAGGCTGAAAATGGGCAATCTACTACGAAGATTCTCATCTTGACAATGGATCATACAGAGGATGCTGTACTTGCAGCCTTCGCGGCTGGCGCTGATTCTTATTATATGAAAGAAACGAGCATCAGTAAATTAACTGAGGCAATTCAAGCAACTCACGGCGGTAACTCTTGGATTGATCCGGCAATTGCCAACGTGGTATTGCGGAAGATGCGCCAAGGTATTCCCGGAGAAAGTCAAGGTTCTGACAAGCCGAAGACTGTAAAAATTGAGGCGTTGGCATCAGAATACGAGCAAGTTTTGGAAACATACCCTCTGACTCAACGGGAACTGGAAATCCTAGAGTTGATTGTAGCTGGATGTAGCAATGGGCAAATTGCCGAGAAACTCTACATTACAGTTGGTACTGTCAAAACCCATGTTCGTAATATTCTAAATAAACTATGTGCTGATGACCGTACCCAAGCTGCTGTGAGGGCCTTACGTTCGGGGCTGGTGGCCTAAGGGATTAGGGACAAGGGAGATGAGGGGACAAAGGGGACAAGGAGAATAACCTACCACAATGCCCCATACCCACTGCCCTATTATCCAAATTTTTCCCGCAAGCAATTAGCAATACGTAGTGCTGCCCCCGGTTTGCCCATGCGTCGCTCACCATTTTCAGCGATAATATGCAAATTATCAGGGTTTTTGAATAGGGATTGTACAACCTTCGCTACTTCTGCTGGTTGATCGATTAAAATCAAAGACGATCCGAGAAGACGACTTTGAGATTCAGCAAAGCTAAGGTTATATTGTGGCCCATTACCGGGAATTGCGATCGCAGGTTTGCCTAAACCGATAAACTGTTCTGTGGCTGTACCTGCCATTGCGATCGCTAAATCTCCCAAATGCAAGCAATCATTATAGGCTTGTTGTGTTAATAACAGATAAGCATTTCTCTGTTTAAATATCAAGACATTTGGATCGCGAAGTTGGATAGGAGATGCTGATTCAGCGCGCCAGCCTTGGGATTGTACACTTTCGGATAAAATATTAGAGTCTAAACCAGGAGCGATCGCACCTAAAAACACTACTTTGTTAGAACTATAAAAAATTGAATCTCGCTGTTGAAAACTTGCCATCAATGCAGATACGGCAATCATAATTGTTTCCCAGTTGCTGTATGCTTCTGGCGGACGAGAACCAGGAAGAAGAGTTACTACAAAAGGTCGAACTGTCTCTTGCTGGTGGATATTCTGACTATAAAATTGTTGGCGTGAAAACGTCGGTTCTAGACCATCCATCATGGGATTACCCAAATAGAAAGCTGGAATTGGCCATTGTTTTAATGTTTCCATTGTCAGCGCATCTCTAAGGAACACAGCCTTACAACGGCGACGAGTCATTAACCAACGTTCCCAAGGATGGTAAACTGAACCAGAAAAGTTTTCCCAACCTGCGTCTTTAGATTTTCGTGGTAATAATCCAGCTTCATCTCGCACATGATATTCAGATTTTGCTGTACCGACAAAAGCATAATTAGCGCCACTGAATGTTGCAAATAACAGTGGCAAAATATCTCCCACTGCTAAAATCGCTCTTCTATTACCTAATTTTTTTTGAGAACTTACCCAACGGCGGATAGCTTTAATTTGGCTGAGGGTAAGTTGCAATAAACCACCGCGTACATCCCGCGCCAATTGGCGGCCATCCATATAAATAAAGCCGCCAGAAGGCATATTCAGCACTGAACCGATAAAGGGGATATCCAACTGTTCATAAGCACGTCCTTCACCCACCAGAGGTAAAGCAAATATCTCTGGTGGGTTTGGTTGTTGTTGGAGTTCTTGCAAAATCCGAACTGCAATCACATCTTCCCCATGACCATTACTTAATACAAGTAACCGCAAAGGAGAAGTTGCAGATTGGGAGTTAGAAGCTAGCGATGACCGAGATAGATTACTCATAAGAAACAAAATATCAAAATTAACTGTCTGTTTGGGTAAGAGGTATAAATAGGGAAATCGACAAGGAAACTGGAAGTTAGTATTATCCCTATTCGCTAGCGTCTCTACAACTAACTCCCAGTTAATTAGGTTAAATATTATGCGAGTTTCTACTACTGCTATTTTTACTTTAGCTACTTTAGCTGCTGGCAATGTTGCTCAACAAGCAACGGCTGCACCTGCTAAAACCGTTACTCCAACTGCAAAAGCTGGTAACTTGGTGGTGCCGATAATTGAAGACACTCCCGCACGGGTAGAGACAATTGCTTCCCCAGAAACAATAGTTGCACAACAATTTTCCCAAAATCCTGTCACCGTGCAAACAGGTGCAAACAAAAATTCCCCAATAGTCTTAAAATCAGCAGACAAGGGAAATTCATCAGTAACACTCCCTCCCACTCCCTCTTTTTCCCCTTCATCCCCCAAAACTCCTGCTACTGAAGGCAATTTAGTCGTCACAGCTACAGATGTACAGGTGGTGGGAGGCAATCAAGAATTACAGCAAATCATTCGCCAGGTAATTAAAACCCAAGCTGGTGGAGAAACCAGTCAAAGCCAGCTACAAAAAGATGTAACAGCAATTTTAAATACAGGTTTATTTAGTACTGTCAATGTGAATAGCTTTAGCACACAGGCTGGATTGAATGTAGTATACCAAGTCCAACCGGTGATAGTGCGATCGCTGCAACTATCTGGTGCTAAAGTACTTACCTATCAAGTTGCCCAACAACGTTTGCAATCTCAGATTGGAACTACCATTAGTCCCAGTGGACTGCAACAAGCAGTAGCACAAATTAACAAGTGGTACGCCGACAATGGTTATAACTTAGCACGAGTGTTATCAATTAAACCTAGTTCTCAAGGCATTCTCACTGTGAATGTCGCTGAAGGCTTGGTAAGTGATATCAAATTTCGCTTTGTCAACGATGAGGGTAAAACCGTTGATAGCAAGGGTAATCCCGTTGGAGGACGCACCAAAGCAGATTTTCTACAACAACAACTCAAGTTGAAACCCGGTCAAGTCTTCCAAGAAAATGTCGTTAAACAAGACATCCAACAGCTATATCGTACTGGTTTATTTGAAACTGTGAATGTTGCCTTAGAAGGGGATGCGACAAAACTTGATTTAGTCTACCAACTCAAAGAAACTGGGGCGCGTGGTGTTAACTTGGGTGGTAGTTACAATGCCGATCAAGGATTGGTAGGTACAATCAGCTATCAAGATCAGAATGTCGGTGGTGTGAATGATACTTTAGGTGTGAATGTTGGTGTAAGTAGCCGAGACTTGCAGTTTAATACCAAATTTACCAGTCCTTATCGGATAACTAACCCCGATCGCTTCGGCTACACTGTAAATGGTTTTCGTAGTCAGGAACTTTCAGAAACCTTTGATGACAAGATTAAGTTAGCTAACGGCGACAAAGTGCGAGAAGGTCAAATTGGCGGTGGTGTCAGCTTGCAGCGACCAATTGACGACTGGAATACCTCATTAGGATTAAATTATACCCGAACTAGTATTCGCGATCGCCAAGGTAATATTACCCCAAGTGATGCTCAAGGCAATCCCCTCTCTGCGAGTGGCACTGGTGTTGACGACCTAACTACCGTATCCTTCACCGCCACCAAAGACCAACGGGATAATCCCCTCAATCCAACTCAAGGTTCCGTCTTGAGTCTGAGTACAGAACAATCTGTCCCCATTGGTCAAGGTAATATTTCCCTGAATCGCCTCAAAGCCAATTACAGCCAATATTTACCAGTACAGTTATTTAACAGCAAACAGCCACAAGTCTTTGCGGTGAATGTGCAAGCTGGTACTGTCCTTGGAAATTTACCGCCCTACGAAAGCTTTAACTTGGGTGGTTCCAACTCAGTGCGCGGTTACGATTCTGGAGAAGTTGGCAGTGGGCGCAGTTATGTATTAGCTTCGGCAGAATATCGTTTTCCCGTTTTACCAATCGTAGGCGGTGTATTGTTTGCCGACTTCGCCTCAGATTTAGGTTCTGGTGATACTGTATTAGGAAATCCGGCAGGTGTACGAGATAAACCAGGTTATGGTTTTGGTTATGGGGCGGGAGTGCGATTAAATTCACCACTAGGCTTAATTCGAGCTGACTATGGCATTAACGACCAAGGGGAAAGCAAAGTGCATTTGGGAATTGGGCAGCGATTCTAATTTGAGTTAAGGCGTTGCAAAGAGGCCATATCCAAAAAAGAAATTAAATATGCGTTATCCAGAACCCTTGTAGAGACGTAGCAGTGCTACGTCTCTACATTCTTTTTGGCTAATATCTCTATTAGCGATCGCCTTTGAAAATGACTTTTATAAATTGGCCAATTTATTACACAATATTTAATAATATATACATTTCAATAATCAAAGGAAAAAAGCTATTGTCACGTTTTCACGAGACATTAATTTTTTAATAGTGCTAGTCATGCAGAATATAAAAAAATATTATAAGTAATAGCATGGAAAAAAGTGTTATTAATGCCAGCCTTTCTACTCAGAACCTAACCTTTCGTCCAGGTGATACTCCTGTATCATTTGAGGTAACTGTCAATAATGATAGCGATCGCTTCGTCAATTTTCAAATAGAAATTACCGCAGCTGGAGAAATCCGCAACACAGGATATCGCTGGTATAGACTCGAACCAGAGGTAGCAGCAGCCAAGCCACCGGGCAGTAGTACCATCTTCCAAGTTTTCGTATTCAATACACCCATTCCGGGATTTGTTGGTACTGTGAACCTAATGGTAAATATTTTTTCACCGCAATTAGCACAACAGTCCAGACTTGTGCTGCGCCTGAAAATCGAGCGAGACAATAGACCAACACATTTAAGTGTAGAATTACCTGTACGAGAGTTCCAAGTTTATCCCCGCAATTCTGTCGATATACCAGTACGAGTGCGAAACTTGGGGCAACAACCAACTGAGGTAATGCTACGTTTTACAGGCGTCGATCCATCTTGGCTGGTTGGCAGTGCAGAACGCCGATTACCTTTAGATCCAGGTGGTTTAGCAGAAGCTACATTCCAATGCCAACCTCCTTCTGTAGTGCAAGCGCCCAGTCAAAACTATCCTTTTACTATTGAAGCTGTTAGCAATAATGGTTATCCAACTAATGCTGAAGGCAATATTGAAGTTTTGCCAGTAGGTTTTATAGACTTTACTACCACCGAAAAACACCTGAAAATTCCCAGTAAATCGGCATGGATGCCTAATTGGAAATCTAATACAGCTTCCTTTGAATTACTATTTAAAAATGCTAGCAATCTCAACCAGGAAATTAATGTGCAGGTGCAAGGTAGAGACTGGCGAAAATGTAGTTTTAAAAAGCTTCCTGAAACTGCCAATCTTCATCTAGGAGAGACAAGTAAAGTCATCCTAGATGTTAAAACAAAACGTCCTTGGATTGGAATCGGCAAAACTCTATTATTAGAGGCGAAATCGGAATTATCTGACCAACGTTTAGGGAGTACAGACCCAGCCACGCAGACATTAGAAGTAGAGACTCTGCCAATTATACCTTTATGGCTACAATTGGCTGCGATCGCACTTTTAGCTGCACTCTTAGCATTAATCCTGCAACCAAGAGGTGTAATGCATACCCGTTCTGTCAACTCAGTGCGTTTTAGTGGTATTGGTTTATCTGTGGTCAGTGGTTCAGATGATTGCACCTTAAGACTTTGGAGAATTGGTGCAGATAATTTAGACCCTGATGATACAGTAAGGTATGCTGGACAACCTCTTGCTTGCGAGCAACTGCAACAGCCCAAAGGATTGATGGCGATTACTGATGATGCAGTACAAGTCTTACGCTTTATGCCATTACAAAATAATCGTGTTGCTGTTGGTTTAGATAATGGTGTAATTGAACTCAGAGATGTTCCTTCAGGTGTCAAGATTAACCAACTTCAAGACCTTAAAGATCCTAAAGCAAAAGGCGATCGCGTTTTTGACTTAGCTTTTACCTCAAACTCACTTAACTTATTCAGTGGGTATGGCAGTGGTAAAGTGAGACTATGGTCAAGACCAGCGCCTAACAGCGATTTTCTGCCAGAACCGCAAGTTATCGACATTCAAAGTAGATTAAAACTATCACGTTTCCAAGTCCGGGCATTAAATCTCAGCCCAGATGCAAAAACTTTAGTAATTGCTGGAAACTTTAAGCGTTTTATATTGTGGCAGTGGAATCAAACTCAATCTGATAAACAATTCCCAAGTTTATCAGTGCAAAATCTAGAAAAACTAGACCCATTAGTTGGACCTGAAGACTATATTTGGGGATTAGCTTTTGTTCCTGACTCAACAGGAAGAATCCTTGCAACTTCTGATTCTGCGGGATTTATTACGATTTGGGATTTAAATAAGTGTCAAACTATCAAAAATCCGAATCCGCTAGAAAAAGTAAATGAGCTTAATTGTTCACAACTAGACCGTTGGTCAGCATCAAAAACATCTGTGCGGACTCTAGCATTTAGTGACGATGGTAGTCTTTTAGTAAGTGGTGGCGATGATGGACGAGTCTTAGTTTGGTACTTAACTCCCGAACATAAACTCGACAAAACAAAAGCAGCAGAAGGTAAACAAATTTACAAAAGCTATAAAAAAATCAATAGTATCGATTTGAAAACTAATCAAGGAACCATGATTGTGAGTGGTGATGAAGATTTTCAGGTCAAATTACACCGCATCAAATAAGGGAATCAATGACATGCAAGCTAAATTCAATCCACTGCAAGTTATTATCAACCCACCTGGAATTCAATTTGGGATGCCAGGAGATACGATTGAACTCTATATTGTTGTAATTAATCAGGGAAATCAAAGTGCGGTTATTGACTTATATTTTGTTTTTGACGAAGTATTTCAAAATTTAACTGGTTGGTCTAGTTCTCCGAGAGAAAGTTTAGCATTAGCTCCAGGGCAAAATAGTGACGAAGTAAGATTTGAGTTTCAAATCGCCGCAAATGCTCTCCCAGGAACCTATGACTACACACTAGTCGTAGATTCCCCTCTACATTATCCACAAGATACTCCCATAACTTTCGCAAACCAAATTAAGGTTCTGCTAAAAGAACAGACTGCAATTCGGGTGAACGACCCGACATTTTCCATCAGACCTAACACCAACCCCAACAAACCGTTAATTTTCAATTCTAGTGAGTCTTTGCAAGTAGAGGTAATAGTTGACAATCGCTCTTATCTCGTAGATAGATTCCGCTTGAGTTGCCCAGATTTAGACGATGATTGGTTCACAATTAAGTATCCTGCCACTGGATTTGAGGGGCCAGGATTAGTGTCTGACGTGACTGCACTAGAACTCAATCCTGGTACGCAAGGTCAAATATTGTTAAAATTTCACCCACCTGGGGATACTCTTGCGGGAAGCTATTCGCCGACAATCCGCTTGTATTCAGAAAACTCTCCAGATTTAGTACTGCTGGATTTGGTGTATATCCAAATTCCGACAAATTATCGCTTAGATGTAGAATTTAATACCATCTTAGGACAAGTTAGCCGTAGTCTTGGCAAGTACGAATTATCACTAGCTAACCAGGGCAATATTGTCCGTGAACTGATATTAAACTTAAAAAGTCGAGACGAAGAAGAACTATATACTTACAAATTTGATCCGACTGAAGTTAGATTATTACCTAATAGAAGTGCTGTGGCTAATTTGACCGTAAAACCCAAACCTTGGTGGCGACAACCGTGGTTTGGTGCAGGGCTAGTGGTCAACTTTCAACTCGATATCAAAGACCAACAAAATTTACCTCTACCGAACACACTGCCTCAAGGAACTTTGATATGGAAACCCCGTCCTTGGTGGCAATTTCTTCTGTTAATTTTGGCAATTTTGGGATTATTGGGAGGGATAGGATTTATCATTTGGCGAATTTTAAACCCCGAACCTTTGAGATTAGAAAATTTTAGTGCAAATGACTCTCAAATTACTGAAGGTGATGAGGTAGCTTTAAACTGGGAAATTCATCAATATAAACAGTTAAAAAAGTTAGTTTTGACGGCTAAAGGTTCCCAACCTATTCAGCCTATTACTTATGACTTTAGCAATGACATTCCTGAAACACTGGGTAAAGGAAGTGCTAATGAAATTCCTCCCTGCCAGGTACAAGATAAACAAGAGTTAATTTGTAGCAACGTAAAAACTGGAGTGAAAACAAAAGGTAATTACACTTTTGAGTTACAAGCCTTTTATCGCAATGGTATACAAATATTTTCCCGAAATAACCAATTAGCAACGCAAACTACCCAGGTAGAAATTGCGGAAAAACCAATTGCATCAGTAATTGCTTTTCAGCTAGATAAGCCACAGTATACAAAAGGCGAAAATATTCTTTTTAGTTGGACAATTGCACGTCCATTATTGCTGTCACAACTACAGGTTGTTGGCAATGCAGATGATGGTACATCTTATGGTGAACCAGTTACTTACAAATTTAATCAAGGCAATATTACAGACCCTAAACTAAAAAAACTATGTATACAACAAAATCAACAACTGCAATGTAAAAATCTTTCTTTATTAGCCAATAAAGTGGGAAATTTTGCATTTGAAATTAAAGCTGTTTCTAACAATGGAAGCGACAAAACTAGTTCTAAAAAAACTGAATCCAAAATTCAAATATTACCCAAACCATTTAAGATTGTCTATTTCAAAATCAACGGTAGTGAACAACCAAACTTGGTTCTCAATGAAGGAACATCTGCTATTCTGAGTTGGAGAGTAGAGGGAGAAAATATTCAGGTTAAACTTCTACCATACGGCAATGACGTTCCAGCAATTGGTTCAACGAAGTTTCCAGTCAATCAAGCCTTCCCCGCTCAAATCGGACTGCTAGTCAATGATCTATCTGGTAAGCAACAACCCCAGCAAAGAGGATTTGCAATCACAGTCCTCAAAAAAGTAGAGCCTACTCCTATACCTGGCATTAACCCAATTCCACCTACTCTGCCACCTAGCAATAGCCCATTTAAGACTCCCTTACCTCAGAGGTAACTTTTTGGGCAATATGAAAAGCAGAGATATATGAAAGTTGCAGACTGCCTCCAAAATCATCTTCTATGCAACGCCTCAATCCTAAAAATAAAGATTCTTTAGTTTCTAAATCTAATTTTATGTATGGCGAGTATCCCTCTTCTGTCACTCTCCGGGAGGGCGATCGCTAAAAGCCTCATGAGGCAATCAATACAAGCTATACTATTAGAAAAAAATAGGTCTTGTATTTGTTATTAGAAAA